>DAIMKE010000164.1:0-9183 GCA_036721875.1 Bradyrhizobium sp.
CCCGGCGTCAGCGGCAGCATCGGCTGGCCGTCCGGGCGGATCGCCCATGCGCCGGCCAAATCGTTCGAGGTGATGATGAGCGGCGAGACGCCGTCGCCGCCGCGTGCCGGCCGCGCGGCGGCATCGTCGTCATCTTCTTCCCGCGGCAGCGTTTCGACCCAGGTCTGGCCCGAGATGAAACGGCCGGGGAAATCGCGCAGCAGATAAAAAGTCTTGGTCAGCACATGCTCGCGCGGCACCGGCTCGAGTTCGGGCACGTCGAGCGAGGAAAGAATTTCACGCAGCGTGCGCATCCCCGGTGTCTGTGACGCGCCGTTCTCGCCCGGCGGCGCCTCGACGGCATCGCGGGTATCGAACAGCACCGTGCCGCCCTGCTTCATGTAGGCGTCGATGCGGTTGATCGCGTCCTGCGGCGGCTTCGGCGCGCCCGGCACGATCGGCCAGTAGATCAGCGGGAAGAACGCCAGTTCGTCGCGCGCGGGATCGATGCCGACGGGATCGCCGGACTCCAGCGCGGTGCGCTGCGCCAGGAACAGCGTCAATCCGGACATGCCGGCCTTGACGATGGAATCGACGTCGGCATTGCCGGTAATGACATAGGCGAGCCGGGTCTGCGAGACGGCGCTGATGGCCGCCTCGTCGTTCTTGTCGGCGCGCGACGGCGAAGGCGCGACCAATGTCGCCGACAGGACCAGCGCCATGACCACTGCCGCGGTCGCGGTGCGCCGCCGCCACAGCGCGGCGAGGCCGGCGCCCAGCATCGCAATCACGATCGCATCGATCAGGAACAGCGCCAGCGCCGACGAGAGCAGTATGCCCCTGAGATCGCGGGGTTCGGCATTGGTGTAGCTGGCGCGCTGCGCGCGCAGCGGCGTCGTGTCGAGCGTGGCGATCCGATCCGCTGAAGCCAGCGTGTTGACCGCGACCGGGCCGTCGGCGGGGCCGTAAAAGCCCGGCGGATGATCCAGGGTGGCGCGATCACGGTAGTCCGCCGGCATCGGCTTTGCGGTCGAGGGCGGCGGCCCGAAGGCGCCGAAGCCGTCGAGCGTGCGCAGCGGCGCCACGGTCTCGACCTTGGCCGTTTCGCTGGCAACGCCCGCGCCAGGCTTCGAGGTGTAGCCGGACGTGTCGACCAGCCGCCGCAGCATCTCGACGAAACTGCCGGACATCGGCAGGTCCGACCAGCGCGAGTCGGCGCCGACATGGAACAGGCTGAGGATTCCCTTGCCGCGATGTTCGCCGGTGACCAGCGGCGTGCCGTCTTCCAGCGACGCCCAGCTCTTGGTGGCGAGCACGGCGTCGGGCTCGGCCAGCACCTGCCGGTTCACGGTGATGTCCTTCGGCACGGCCAGTCCTGCGAACGGGCCGTCGGCGGCAAAGGACGCCAGGTGCTGCGGCTTCTCCCAGGTGAGGCTGCCGCCGAGGCTGCGACCGCCACGGCGCAGTTTCACCGGCACCAGATCGTCATCGGCCTGCGCCAGACGCGGACCGGCGAAACGCACCAGCACGCCGCCCTGATCGATCCACGCGTTGAGGCGTTCGCGGATTTCGGGCGACAGCGTGCCGACATCGGCCAGCACGATCATCGGCAGCCGCTGATCGAGGAACTGCGCAATGACCTGTTGCGGCGCGCCGCGATCGCCGAGCCGCACGTCGGCGAACGGCGACAAGGCGCGGGTGAGATAGAAGGTCGAGGCCAGCAGCGGCTGCGCGGTATCGCTGGTCGCGCCGGTGACAATGCCGACGGCGCGCCGCCGCCATCTCTTGTCGAGCAGTTGCACGGCGCCGGCGGATCGCTCACCGGAAATTTCCAGCCGCGCGATATCGTTGCGCAGTTCGACCGGCAGATCGAAGGCCGCCTCGGTTTCGCGATCCTGCGGCCCAAACGCGTAGCGCGCCTCGCCGATCGGCGATCCCTTGGCGTCGGTGGCGCGAACCACACCCGCGGCATCGCCGCCGGTGGTGCGCAGCACTTTCACCGTCATCTTCGACGCGGCATTCTCCGCGGCGACCAGCGCCTGCGTCGGGGACGCGCCGCCCTCGAACACCGTCAGCTTGCGGTCGCCGATGGTCTTGCCGAGGCCTTCGACAAATTCGCCGCCGCGTCCGGTGTCGACGCCATCGGACAGCCACGCGATTTCGGCGTCTCCGGTCGCTTTCAGGAAGCGGTCGAGCGCGGCAAGCGTCTCGACGCGGTCGATCGACCAGGGCTTTGGGGTGATCTGGCGCAGCGCGACGCGGGCGGTGCCGGCCGGCACCAGCGTGACATCGCGCGCGGGCTCGGAGAGCGGAACCAGAGCCACGCCGCGTCGGTCGTTGTCGGCGTTGGTGATCAACTCGTCGGCGGCCCTGATGCGCGTATCCCAGCTTGCGGCCGCGCTCCAGCCGTCGTCGAGCAGGATCACCAGCGGCGCGTTGCTGCCGCCGACGCCGGTCTGCGGATTCCAGATCGGACCGGCGGCGGCGAGAATCACCAGCGCCGCTGCGGCGAGGCGCAGCAGGGTCAGCCACCACGGCGTCCGCGACGGGGTTTCTTCCTTTGGCTTGATGTCGAACAACAGCCGCGTCGGCGGGAACTCGATCCGCCTCGGCCGCGGCGGCATGACGCGCAGCAGCCACCACAAAACCGGCAGGCTCAGCAGGCCGAGCAGTAGCAGAGGCTGGGCGAAGGTGAGGGGGAGACCCGCGATCATGCGCTACGCCCCGCTTTGACGGTTGCGCCGCGCGCGTTGCCCTTGGCCGACATCATCCCCGAATGCAGGAACAACAGCAGTTCGGCGGCGGAGCGGCTGGTGGTGTGGGTCGAGAACAGCCAGTCGAGCTTGTTGGTCTCGTTGCGGATTTCTTCGCGGTGCCGGGCGACGCGCGCGACATAGTCGCTGGCCCAGCTCTCGGCGCGGCCGGCGGTGATCACGCCGCCGCCCTCGGGCTCGACGAATTCGATCCGGCCGGCATAGGGAAAGGTCTCTTCGGCGGGATCCACGATCTGGACCAGCGTGCCATGCGCGCCCGAGGCCGACAGGCCGGCCAGCATCGTCCTGATTTCCGGCATCGGCGACCAGAAGTCCGACAGCACCACGATCTCGGCGAGCTGCGACGGCACGAACGAGGGCGGCAGGCTGGCGCGCGAGGCGCTGTCGTGCAGCATCGCCTGCGCCATCTTGTCGATCACGCTGCGGCTGGCGCTCGGGTTCATCAGGCCGGGAACGCCGACGCGTTCGCCGCCCGCGACCAGCAGTTCGGCCAGCGCAAAGGTTACGATCAGCCCGCGCTCCAGCTTGCTGTCGCGCGCGGTCTTGGAGGCAAACGCCATCGACGGCGAGCGATCCGGCCACAGCCACACGGTGTGCGCGGCCTCCCATTCCTGCTCGCGGACGTAGAGATGGTCGTCGCGCGCCGAGCGTCGCCAGTCGACATTCTGCGACGGCTCGCCCGACACGAAGCGGCGGTACTGCCAGAAACTTTCGCCGGCGCCGGCGCGGCGCCTGCCGTGCAGGCCGTGGATCACGTTGGCGGCGATGCGGCGGGCTTCAAGCACGAGACGCGGCAGCGATGCGGCGAGCGTTCGGCTTTCGCCATCGGCACGTCGTATTGCCAGAATCTCCCTGGTCGCGTCCTTACTCTCTGCGGCCATCAACCAATCCGCGTCTTCAATTGCCTGATCACGTCGGGAATGGTGCGGCCTTCCGCGCGCGCCGAGAAGGTCAGCGCCATGCGGTGCTTGAGAATGGGTTCCGCCAGATCCAGCACGTCGTCGATCGAGGGCGCGAGGCGGCCGTCGAGCAGCGCGCGGGCACGAACCGCCAGCATCAGCGACTGGCTGGCGCGCGGACCCGGCCCCCAGGCGATCAGCTTGTCGTTACCTTCAGGATCGGGCCGCGCCGCGCGCACCAGCGACAGGATCGCCTCGACGACGCTGTCGCCGACCGGCAGGCGGCGCACCAGCCGCTGCGCCGCGATCAGGATTTCCGCGTTCATCGATGCCTTGGCAAGCGTCTCCTCCGCGCCGGTGGTCTCAAACAGGATGCGGCGTTCGGCGTCGCGGTCGGGATAGTCGACATCGATCTCCATCAGGAAGCGGTCGAGCTGCGCTTCGGGGAGCGGATAGGTGCCTTCCTGTTCCAGCGGGTTCTGCGTGGCGAGCACGTGGAACGGCTTCGGCAGATCGTGCCGCGCGCCCGCAACGGTGATGTGCTGTTCCTGCATGGCTTGCAGCAACGCCGATTGGGTCCGCGGGCTCGCGCGGTTGATTTCGTCGGCCATCAGCAGTTGGGCGAACACGGGTCCGGCGATGAAGCGGAACGAGCGCTTGCCGGAATTGCTCTCGTCGAGCACTTCGGCTCCGAGAATATCCGATGGCATCAGGTCCGGCGTGAACTGGATGCGCTTGGCGTCCAGCCCGAGCGTGGTGCCGAGTGTTTCGACGAGCTTGGTCTTGGCGAGACCGGGAACGCCGATCAGGAGCGCATGACCGCCGGACAGGATCGTGACCAGGGTATTTTCGATCACTCGCTCCTGGCCGAAGATGACGGTGGAGATCGCCTCTTTCGCGGTGCGGATCTGTTCGGCTACCTGTTCGGCCGAGCGGACGATCGCGTCCTCGAGTTTCTCGACACCGTCTGCATTCGCCATGACTTTCTCCTTGACCGCTTCATGACACCGCCGATTGCGTCGTCATGCCGAGATACTCGTGCTAAACCTGCCTCATGCTAAACTGGTGCAAAGGCCATGTATTCGTTGAATTAAACTATCCCCACATTATCGGCATTTCGGGGTATGAACGGCATCACGATATGGCGACTTGACCCGCAATAATACGGACCCAAATCGTTCCGGACTGTTCCGAACACGTGCACCAATCGTGCCAGATGAGGCGATGACACTCAGGGCAAACAATGGCGAAGCAAGGGCAAACCGGCGCTGAAGGCCTCGAAGGACTAACTGTCGCTGCGAGGGAAGCCGTCAACGCCGCTCCGGCCGGCAAGGGGCTGCCACCGGTACATTTGTGGAATCCGCCGTTCTGCGGCGATCTCGACATGCGAATCGCCGGTGACGGTACGTGGTTCTACATGGGCACGCCGATCGGACGGCCGGCGCTGGTGCGGCTGTTCTCGACCATCCTCAAGCGCGAGGACGGCAAGCACTTTCTCGTGACCCCGGTCGAGAAGGTCGGCATTCGTGTCGACGACGCGCCGTTCCTCGCGGTGGAGATGCAGAACGAGGCCGTTGATAGCGGGCGGCTATTGCGCTTCCGCACCAATGTCGACGACTGGGTGCCATGCGATTCCGCACATCGCCTGCGCTTCGAGATGGCGGCCGACGGCGGGCTGACGCCGTACCTGCATGTCCGAGCTGATCTTTGGGCGAAAGTGACCCGCGCGCTCTACTACGATCTGGTTGACATGGGGGAAGAGCGAGTGGTCGATGGTCTTTCGATGTTCGGGATAGAATCCGGCGGCGAGTTCTTCGCGATGGCGGATGCGAAGCAGGTGAGGGACGCGGTTTGAACGAGCCGATACTGAAAAAGATGGAAGCGGCTCCGGTCAGCTCGGCGGAATTTTTCGCGCGGAGCCAGTCGCGGTTGAACTTCGACGTGCCGCCCGGGCTGATCGATCCCAACATCGTTCCCAGGACCGGCGACGAGGGCAACGACCGCATGCTCGAGATCATCGCGCTCGAGCAGCCGGTGCGGCCTGCGGCGGTGCTGATCCCGGTGGTCGATCATCCCGAGCCGACCGTTCTGCTGACGCAGCGCTCGCTGCATCTTTCCAGCCACGCCGGCCAGATTTCGTTTCCGGGCGGCAAGATCGACGCGACCGATGCCTCGCCGCTCGACGCCGCCCTGCGCGAGGCGGAGGAGGAGGTCGGGCTCAGCCGCGACTTCATCGAGCCGATCGGCTATCTCGATCTCTACGGCACCGCGTTCGGGTTTCGCATCCTGCCGACGGTGGCGCGGGTCAAGCCGGGCTTCAAGCTGACGATCAATGAAGGCGAGGTCGACGACGCCTTCGAGGTGCCGCTGGCCTTCCTGATGAATCCCGAGAATCACCAGATCCATTCCAAGGAATTTCGCGGCATGGAGCGTTCCTATTACGCCATGCCGTTCGCCGAGCGTTACATCTGGGGCGCGACCGCGGGCATCCTGCGCGTACTGTACGAGCGGATCTATCTAGCATGATCCGTCCGGTCCTGACCGAACTCGCGATTTTCCTGATCCCGTTCGTGGCCTACGCGATTTTTCTGGTTGCCACCCGCGCCGGCGTGTTCACGTCCGCGTCCTGGCCGGCGCATCTGATCGCCAAGCTGGTGATGGGGTCGCTGCTGCTGGTCATCATCAGTTTCGTCCTGCTGGCGCATTTTTCCGGCGCGCCACCGGATTCCACCTACGTTCCCGCCCATATCGAGGACGGTAAGCTTATTCCCGGAGCCGAGAAATGAGCGAGGCGCGCGTGCTGTCGGATGCGCCCTGGCTCAGGTCGGGTCCGGCCGCACGCGCGCTCTCGCTGCTCAATGGCGATGGCGAGGAAGCCCGCGTGGTCGGCGGTGCCGTCCGCAACGCGCTGCTCGATATCCCGCCCGGCGACATCGATCTCGCGACCACGGCGCTGCCGGAGGAGGTCGTGCGCCGCGCCAGGGCGGCCGGCATCAAGTGCGTGCCCACCGGCATCGACCATGGCACCGTTACCCTCGTGATCGACGCGCAGCCGTTCGAGGTCACGACCTTGCGCGAGGACACCGAGACCTTCGGCCGCAAGGCCAAGGTAGCCTTCGGCCGCGACTGGGTCCGCGATGCCGAACGGCGCGACTTCACCATCAACGGGCTTTCGGTCGACGCCGAGGGCATCGTGCACGACCATGTCGGCGGACTTGCGGATATCGCAGCCCGCCGCGTGCGCTTCATCGGCGATGCCGGCCAGCGCATCGCCGAGGATTATCTGCGCATCCTGCGTTTCTTTCGCATGCATGCCGCCTACGGGACGGGCGAACCCGATCGCGCCGGATATCTCGCCTGCATCGCCGGGCGCGCCGGATTGGCCAGTCTTTCTGCCGAACGCGTGCGCATGGAAATGCTCAAGCTCGTGGTCGCGGAGGGAGCGGGGGACGCGGTGCAGGCGATGGCCGACGCCGGCCTGCTGCTGGCGATTTTCGGCGGTGTCACCTACACCGGCACGTTCGCGGCGATGATCGCGGCGGAACGTGCGCTGGCGTTGCGACCGAGCGCGGTACGCCGGCTGGCAGCACTTTCGGTCGCCGTCACCGAGGATGCCAAGCGAGTCACGGCCCGGCTTCGCCTTTCCAACGCGGAAGCGAAGGCGCTCGATTCGATGGGCCATCGCTGGTGGCGTTTCGCGGACAAGGACCAGGCGCGGGCGCGGCGGCTGCTCTATCGGCTCGGCGAGGATCCCTATCGCAACCGGCTGATGCTGGCATGGGCGCGGACAGGCGCCGGCATCGAGTCTGCGCGCTGGCACGAACTGGCAACCCTGCCGCAACGCTGGAGCGCGCCGAGATTTCCGCTGAAGGCCGCCGATTTCATTTCCCGCGGCATTGCCGAAGGCCCGGCGCTCGGTCATGTGCTGACGCTGGCAGAGGATGCCTGGCTGGCTGCGGATTTTCCGCTGGATCCGACCGCGCTTGCTGGTATCGCCGACCAGGCCGCCGCCCGTTTCACCCGAGACCACCGGCTGTGAGCGTACCACCGCGGCGCTGATCCGGGCAGCGCGTGCGTGGAACTTCAGCCGTTGCTGTCAGCGCGCTGCGGCAGCAATTCCGTGAGCGAACGGATGATGCGGTCGGGCTTCACGGTGGAACCTTCTGGCAAGCCGTCGCCGTGCACGTCGATCCAGATCGCGAAGATGCCGAGGCGCTGCGGCGCCACCACTTCCCATTCCAGATTGTCACCGATCATCCAGGTGTCCGACGCGGTGACGCCCAGCGCCTGCATGGCGTGCAGATAGGCGCGCTCTTCCGGCTTGCCGAAACCGTGCTCGCCCTCGATCTGGATGTGATCGAAACGATCCGACAGTGCAAAGCGTTCGACCTTGGCGCGCTGGGTGCCGGCGGCGCCGTTGGTGACCAGCGCGAGTTTGACGCCGCGCGCTTTCAGTTCGTCGATGGCGTCGTGTGCGCCGGGAAAGACGAACATTTCCTCTTCGCGATACGCCGTGAAACGGTCGGCGAGCCGCGCCGCCAGATCCGCGGGCAGGGCGTGGCCGCCGGCCGCAAGCGCGGCAAACCCGTCCGCGACGACCAATTGCCGCGCCTCATCCAGCTTCATCCGCCATTCGGCCCCGGCGACCGCCCAGAATTTTCGCGCGGAATCGAGGACTGCGCCTGCGACCTGTTGCGACGTGAACGGCCCGAACTCGGCGGCAAATTCCGCGGCGACATTGTTCCAGGCGATCTCCGGACGGCCATAGGCCGACAGGATGGTGTCGTCCATGTCGATCAGCATCGCGCGGGGCAACTGGTTCATCGCGTCAGGGCCATCTCACTTCCGGCGGGGTTCGACCACGGGAAGCTGCGGCCGATTGGCGCCGCGAATATCAGATCCTCCGCACCGGGTCCAATCCCGGGAAAAAACGTCGCCGGGCGGTGAGTGCCGGGCGACGTCAGGAGTCACTTACGCAACCTTGCTTTGCTCGGCCTCTTCTTCGTCTTCCTCTTCCTCGTCGTCTTCATCCTCTTCGTCGTCGTCGTCTTCTTCATCCTCGTCATCGGCGGGCTCGGCGAGTTCAAGCACGGCTAGCGGCAGCGTCTCGCGAAAGAGATCGCCTTCATTGCCCATCCACACGCAACCGATCTTGTCCCCGTTGACTTCCACGACGGAAAGCGGATGGCCGCCCGACTTCAGAATGACGACATCCCCTGGCTTCAATTCCATGTTCAGCTCCTTGATACATGACACGAATCGCACCCTAGCGACCGGTCATGACAAGCTGATCATGCGATCATGGCCACTTTACCTGTGGCGGCATCGACGAGAGGATGGAATCCACATTGCCGCCGGTTTTCAGCCCGAAGATGGTCCCGCGGTCGTAGAGCAGGTTGAATTCGACGTAGCGTCCGCGCCGGATCAACTGTTCCTCGCGGTCGGCGGCATCCCATGGGTGGGCGAAATTGCGCCGGACGAGTTCGGGATAGATCTTCAGGAAGGCGCGGCCGACGTCCTGGGTGAAGGCG
>DAIMKE010000165.1:0-9165 GCA_036721875.1 Bradyrhizobium sp.
GCGCTGTTCCGCGCCAAGCAGAAGTCGCGCGGCTCGATCGGTATTTTCGCTCCCGAGATGGACCAGCAGATCCGCGACCGCCGCGTGCTGCACCAGGACCTCTCGATGGCGATCAGGAACGGCGAATTGTCGTTGCACTACCAGCCGCAGGCTGCGGCGGGCTCGACGGTCGCCGCCAGCAAGATCATCGGCTTCGAGGCACTGGCGCGCTGGATGCATCCGGCGCGCGGCTTCGTCTCGCCGGGCGAGTTCATCCCGCTGGCAGAAGAAAGCGGCCTGATCGTCGAAATGGGCGTCTGGATCCTGCGCGAAGCCTGCCGCGAGGCTGCCTCGTGGCCGGTGCCGCTGCAGATCGCCGTCAACCTGTCGCCGGCGCAGTTCATGCACGGCGACGTCGTCAGCCTGGTGCATTCGATCCTGCTTGAAACCGGCCTGGCGCCCGACCGGCTCGAACTCGAAATCACCGAGGGCGTGCTGATCGAGGATTTCGATCGCGGCCTGGCGCTGCTGCGGCGGCTGAAGGCGCTCGGCGTGCGCATCTCGATGGACGATTTCGGTTCCGGCTATTCCTCGCTGAGCTATCTGCAGGCGTTCCCGTTCGACAAGATCAAGATCGACCGGGCCTTTGTCATGAATCTCGGGCGCAACCCGCAATCGGCGGCGATCGTGCGCGCGGTCATCGATCTCGGCCACGGCCTCGAAATGTCGATCGTCGCCGAGGGCGTCGAGACTCAGGAGCAACTCAACTTCCTGTCGGAAGAGGGATGCGACGCGGTGCAGGGCTATTTCCTCGGCAAGCCCCTGCCGATCGGCCAGTACGCCGCGCTGGTCGGCCGCAGCGCCGCCAGCGAACCGGACGCGGCGCGCCAACGCGCGCGCGCCTGATTTCGCGCCCGCCTTTTCTGATGCGCGCTGGTGCCGACACGATCTCGTCCCGAAACTGGTATCTTGTCGTCGCGATCATGCCCTAGTGTGGAGAACTTCGATTCTCAACAGTAGCCTTGCGTATGGCGGACTACGATCTTGCGATCATCGGCGGCGGGTTGAACGGCGTCAGCATCGCGCGCGACGCCGCTGGACGGGGCCTGCGCGTGATCCTGCTCGAGCAGGGCGATCTCGGCGCGGGCGCTTCCTCGGCCTCGCCACGGCTGATCCATGGCGATCTGGAGAGGCTCGAGCGCCGGCATTTTCTTCGTGTTCGCTCTGCGCTTGCGGAGCGCGACGTTTGGCTCGCCATCGCACCGCATCTGGTGCGCCCGACGCGCTTTGCCATTCCGTCCCATTCGGAGGAGCGCGCGCCCTGGCAGCTGCGCTCATGGCTGCTGCTCTATGACCGGCTGGCCGCGCGCAATCGGTTGCCGCCATCCGCCACCCTTGACGTCACCCATCATCCGGTCGGCAACGCGCTGAAGCGGCCGTTCGGCACCGCCTTCGAATATTCCGACTGTGTCGTGGATGACTCCCGCCTGGTGGTGCTGACCGCTGTCGACGCCGCGGCGCGCGGCGCCGTGATCCGCACCGGGGCGCGCTGCACCCGGGCCGAACGCGGCAGGGAGTGGCGGCTGGTGACGAAGGATCGCGGCTTCCGCAAGGTGATCACGGCGCGGGCGGTCGTCAACGCGGCCGGGGCCTGGACGACCTCCGTCGCCGAGACCGTGTTGCGCGTGCCGCCGCCGAAGGCCGCGGCTGTCCAGATGAGCCAGATCGTGGTCCGGCGCCTGTTCGACTGCGATAACGTCTATGCATTCCGGAACGGCGACGGCCGGCTGATCTTCGCAAGCCCATACGAGCGCGATTTCACCTTGATCGGCACCGCCAGCCATGCCTTCAAGGGGGACCCCGCCATCGTTGCGACGGCGGCCGGCGACGTCGCCTATCTCTGCGATGCGGCGAACCGCTATTTCCGCGAACGGATCGAGGCGGTCGACGTGGTGCGCACGCTTTCCGGCGCCAACATGGTGATGACCCCCGCAAGCCGGCGATCGCAGCGGGATGGCGCGATGAATTTGCACTACCGTCGTGACAAGGCGCCGCTGATCACGATCTTCGGCGGCGACGTCACCACCTCGCGGCTGCGCGCGGAGCGGGCGGTCACCAAGCTAGCGCCGTTCTATCCGATGTCTGGGCGCTGGACCGCGACGTCGCCGCTGCCCGGCGGCGACTTTTCCTGGGACCGCTTCGATCACGAGGTCGACGAGGCGCGCGAGCGCTGGCGGTTTCTCGATGAAGACCAGGCGCGGCGGCTGGTTGCCGCCTACGGCTCGAACGTCAAGGCGATCCTCGGCGACGCCAGGGCACGCGGCGATCTCGGCCCGGCCTTTGGACCCGAACTGACCGCCGCCGAGGTGCGCTACCTCATGCAGAGCGAATGGGCGCGGTTTCCGGACGACATCTTGTGGCGGCGCTCGAAGCTAGGGCTTACGATGCCGCCGGCGGATATCGAGGCGTTGGCGGCGTTCATGGCGAACGACGGATGCCGCTAGTTCTTCGGTGCGCGCCTATTCTGGCTTTTATCGGAGCAGACCGTAGAATGCGCTCACTTCAGGCCGTGCTTGGACCAGATCTGGGAGATTCGTATGGCCGAATACATCTTGCTCATGCACGACGATGTCGTTGGAGTTCGTGACAGCGCCTGGGAACCTTACCTGAAACGGCTGCAGGAGGGCGGGTCGTTCGAGGGCGGCAGCGCGATCGGCGATGGAATTTGCGTGCGCAAGCACGGAGCAGTTCCGCCGATCACCGCACATCTCGTCGGATACATTCGCGTCAATGCGGACAGCATCGATCACGCACGATCGCTCCTGATCGGCAATCCGCACGTCGAGGCTGGCGGGACAGTCGAAATACGTCACTTGCCCCGGACGAGTTGACATCCGGCGTACTGCCAGCCGGCGCTGAACCGGTGTTTCGATCGCCATCAATTCCGTTGAGCCGCCACTCCTCGCGCCGCGCGCGACCAAACCTCGTCGCGCGCCGAGGGCCTGCGATCGAGCCGGACCGAGATACGGCTCGCAGCCTTGTCGCCGTGACCGGCGCGCAGGTAGGCCACGATCAGCGTATCCTCCCACATTTCGCGCTGGGCGTGGCTGCCACCGATCCGCGCCAGTTCGGAAATCGCAGGCTCCATGAAGCGGATCGCGCCCGCATTGTCGCCTTCGGCGAAGGCGCGGATGCCGCGGCAGAGGTCGATCGCGGCGAGGCCCGGCGCCAGCATGCCGTCGGCGGCGCGCTTCTCCAATTGCGCCAATCGTGTGCCGAACGCCTCGCCGTCCGCGGCCAGGGCAAAATGAACGTCGGCGAAATGCGCTCCCGCCTGCGGAAAATATTTCTCGCCATAGGCGGCGATATCCCGCCAATGCCCCTCCAGCCCGGTCTTGCCGGCCAGCGAGAGCCGCCACAACAGCGAGGTGCCGTCGGTGAAGATGTTCAGTGGCGGGTAGGGCCGGCCCGCCGGCTTGATGTGCTGTTCGTAGATTGCCAGAGCGCCGTCGAGATCGCCTGCGTCGAGCGCGGTGAGTGCGACATGCCAGGCGAGATGTCCGTGCAGGAAGCTCTGGCGATCATGCGCCGGCATCCATTGCGACAGAAAGCTGCGGCCGGCTTCCATGTCGCCTTGCTCGAACATCGCATGCGAGAGACCATGCGCCGCGTTGGCATTGGCCGATCGCAGCGTCATCGCGTGCTCGGACAATTTTCTCCCCGTCGTGAGATTTCCCGCTTCCGTGTGCGACCAGCCGAGATAGGCGAGGAACCACCAGTCCTCGCCATAGTGGCGCGCGTGGCGTTCGCAGATCGCGAGTTTCGCGGCATCGTGGTCAGGGCGGCCTGAGAATGCGTAGAGGCCGAACGCGCCGAGCAGCATCGACAGCACCTGGGCGTCGCGCGGATATTCCTCCAGGTGAGCTTCGGCGCCGCTGACGGCTAGTTTTGGCCTGCCCTCGATGACCGCGGCAATGATCCCGACATGGGCTTTTTCTCGCGGCGTTGCGCTGGCGACGAGTTCACGGGCCTGCGCCGCCATGGCGCGCGCCGCGCTGCCTTCCATATTGAGCTGATGGACGCGGGCGCGGGCGATATAGGCCAAGGCAAAGCCTGGATCGTGCGCGATCGCCTTGTCGAACGCATCCGCGGCGCCGTGCCAGGCCGACAGCAGGCAGTCCACGCCGTCCCGGTAATGCGCGGCGGCGCGGTCCGAACTGGTTGTCAGCGGAAGATCGTATCTGTCGCGGTTCATTATGGCTGTCCTTGGGCAGCAGGGAGCGAATGACAGGCCTGACCGTCTAGAAATCGAGCTTGTCGCGGACGGCTTCGATGCCTGCCCTGGCGCAGGCTTCGTCCGCGTCGCCGCCGGGGGCGCCGGAGACACCGACACCTCCGAGCAGCGAGCCGCCGGCTTCGACCGTCAGCCCGCCGCCGATGACGACGGCGCCGGGCAGATGACGAATTCCGGCCTGCATCATCCCGGGCTGGCTGATGGCTGCGAGTTCGGTCGTGCTGGTGCGAAAGCTTGCTGCGGTCCATGCCTTGCCGGTAGCGGTCGAAACCGTGTGGGGGCCGGCAAAGCGGTCGCGCAGCAGGACCTGTGTGACGCCGAAGCGATCGACCACGGCGACTGTCACCTGAAAGCCGCGCTTGCGGCAATCGGCCAGCGTCGCCTTTGCCAGATCCTGCGCCAGTTCGGGGCTCAGCGACTTGTAGGTCACGAGCGCTTCCTGGGCGGCAGCCGGGGCGGCGAGCAGGCAAGAGATCGCTGTCACGGTCAGCAGATTGCGAACGATCATGAATGTTCCTCCGTGAACGTTCTTGCCGCGCAATGGCGGACTTTCAGCCTTGAAGCTTACCAGAGCGGGAGCGGCGGCATCCATAATATTGTGGCTCGCGCGCCGCAGGGCGTTGAGCGGAGGCCGATCCGCCGCTAGCGTGCGGCCACGATCGTACTGGCAGGTGGCATGACCGAGGAATCGCCTGATATCTACGCACCGCGAGCGAATTTGCCTGCAATGGCAGCCGGCGCAGCGGCCGACGCGCCGCTGCTCCGCATCGAGGGCGTCTCCAGGACGTTCGGGAATTTTCGTGCCGTGGACCGGCTTTCGCTCGACATCGCCGCCGGTGAGTTCTTCGCGCTGCTCGGACCGAGCGGCTGCGGCAAGACCACGCTGCTGCGGATGCTCGCCGGTTTCGAGACGCCGGATGAGGGCCGCATCCTGCTCGGCGGCCGCGATATCGCGCCGGTGCTGCCGCATGAGCGGCCGGTCAACATGATGTTCCAGAACTACGCGCTGTTTCCGCATCTCAACGTGCGCGACAACATCGCCTTCGGGCTCAAACGCGCCGGCCTTCCGCGCGCCGAGATCGACAGCCGCGTCGCCGAGATGGTGGCGCTGGTCAAGCTCGAAGGCATGGAGAAGCGTAAGCCCGATCAGCTTTCCGGCGGCCAGAAGCAGCGCGTTGCGCTGGCGCGCTCGCTGGCGCGGCGGCCGACGATCCTGCTGCTCGATGAACCGCTGGCCGCGCTCGACAAAAAGCTGCGCGAGGGCACGCAACTCGAGTTGATGGAGCTGCAGCGCCGCCTCGGCATGACCTTCATCGTCGTCACCCACGACCAGGAGGAGGCGATGACGATGGCTAATCGTATCGGCGTGATGAACGCCGGCCGGCTCGAACAGGTCGCAAGCCCGCGCGACCTCTACGAGGCGCCGCAGTCGCGCTGGGTTGCCGGGTTCGTCGGCGACGTCAACCTGTTCGACGGCGAGGTCGCTTCGCGCGAGCATGGTCGCATCACGGTATCGACGAGCGGGGGCGCAGCTCTGGCGGTGGCGGAGCCGCGCAATGTTTCTGTCGGCACCGCGGTCTCCGTCGCCATTCGTCCCGAGAAGGTGAAGCTGTCGCGCCGCGGACCGGGATCGGATGCCGTCAGTTCGCAGCTGATCAACCGTCTCGAAGGCGAGGTCGCTGATGTCAGCTATCTCGGCGGTCTCACGGTCTACAAGGTCAAGCTCGATTCCGGCGCGGTCGTGCGCTCGTCGATCGCCAACACCGTGCGGCTCGACAGGGATACCTACGGCGTGGGCCAGCGCGTGGTGGCGTGGTTCACCCCCGACGATTGCGTGGTGCTGGAACGATGAGCGCACGACGCATCTTCGCGCAGCCGGCGCGCTACGCCGCGATCGCGCCGTATCTGTGGATGGTGCTGTTCTTCCTGCTGCCGTTCGGCTTCGTGCTGAAGATCAGCCTGTCGCAGACCGCGATTGCCCAGCCGCCCTATGTGCCCCTGTTCGATCTCACGGAAGGGGGGGAGGCGATCAAGGCGGCGTTCGCGCAATTGTCGCTGGATAATTTCAGGCTGCTGGCGTCCGACAGTCTCTACATCAGTTCGTATCTGCGCAGCCTCTTCGTCGCCGTGACCTCGACATTGATCCTGCTCGTGATCGGTTATCCCATCGCCTACGGCATGGCGCGACTGCCGCGGCGCTGGCAGCCGATCGCCATGATGCTGGTGATCGTGCCGTTCTGGACCTCGTTCCTGATCCGCATCTATGCCTGGATCAACATCCTGCAGCATGACGGTTTGCTGAACAAGATTCTGCTCGCGTTGCATCTGGTGTCGGCACCGGTGGTGTGGCTTTCGACCGATAGCGCGATGTATATCGGCATCGTCTATTCCTATCTGCCGTTCATGATCCTGCCGCTCTATGCGACGCTCGCCAGGATGGACGCCTCGCTGCTGGAAGCCGCAAGCGATCTGGGCGCGTCGCCCCGGCAGGCATTCTGGCTGGTGACGTTTCCGCTTTCCCTGCCGGGCGTCGGTGCCGGCGCGCTGCTATGCTTCATCCCGATCGTCGGCGAGTTCGTGATCCCGGATCTCCTGGCCGGCTCCGGGTCGATGATGATCGGGCAGACGCTGTGGCTGGAGTTCTTCACCAACAAGGACTGGCCGGTGGCATCGGCCGCTGCGGTCGCGTTGCTGGTGCTGCTGGTGCCGCCGTTGCTGCTGTATGACCGGCTGCAGCGCCGCACGCTCGGAGGGCCGGGTTGATGGCGCACAAGGTCAACAGCCTGTCGCCGTTCAACGTCACCTCGCTGGCGCTCGGGCTCGCGTTTCTCTATTTGCCGATCGTGATCCTGGTCATCTATTCGTTCAACGACTCGCGGCTGGTCACGGTATGGGGCGGCTGGTCGCTGCGCTGGTATCGCGAGTTTTTCAATGACCGAGCCATGCTGGATGCGGCCTGGATGAGCCTGCGTGTCGCCGCGGTGTCGGCGACGATCGCGACGCTGCTCGGCACGCTGGCGGCGGTCGCGCTGGTGCGCGGCGAGCGCTTCAGGGGACGCCCGCTGTTCTCCGGCATGCTCTATGCGCCGCTGGTCATGCCGGAGGTGATCTCGGGGCTGTCGTTGCTGCTGCTGTTCGTGGCGCTGAACGCCGAGCGCGGCTTCTGGACGGTGTCCATTGGCCACACCACGCTGACGATGTGCTTCGTTACGGTCGTGGTGCAGTCGCGCCTCGCTTCGCTCGACCGCAGCCTCGAGGAGGCGGCGATGGATCTAGGCTGCGATCCGGTGCGGGCGTTTGTTTCCGTGACGCTGCCGCTGATCGTCCCGGCGATTGCGGCCGGCTGGATGCTGGCGTTCACGCTGTCGCTCGACGATGTCGTGATCGCCAGTTTCACCACCGGGCCGGGCTCGGCGACGCTGCCGATCCGGATCTATTCCGAGGTGCGGCTCGGCGTGAAGCCCGAAATCAATGCGATCAGCACCATGGTGATCGCGTTCATTGCGGTGGTGATCGTGATCGCCTCGCTCGCCTCGAAACTGTCGGGTTCGCAAGGCGAGAGTGCGGCGCCGCTGTAGTTCTCCCGTCATGGCGCGGAACGCCAGCGACGAAACAATCCATACTTCCGCTCGCAGTGACATGGATTGCTTCCGCCTTCGCTCGACATGACGGTGGATACAGTTTCGTGTTCTCGCGGCGCGAGGCGCCCGAGCTTTGTGTGAACCTTTTCCCTCAAAGAGGGAGCAGGGAATGCCGGGTGCACGCTGCACCCGCGGTCTCGTGTGCAATAAGTGCGTAGAAAGACGCACACGAGCATACAGGTACAGTCGGAACACTCCGGCATTCCCTGCGCAATGGCCTTACGGCTTATGCCGCGCTCTCCTCGGAGACGAATTCGTCTTGCCTCCGTCGTTGGCGAATTAGCGGTTCGTGAAGGCCCGGTCGGGCTTCGCAAACCTCCGCACAACTTGGCACCAGCCACGGGTGTCAGGACCACACGGTTTTGCCGTACGCGACAACGTCATTCGTCCTGCGCGCTGTGACCGCTCACGGATAACCGCCCTGCGAACACACCTCACGCGCCCGATGCTGCCGCGTCCACCACATCCCATCCCTACGTTCGTGACGATCGCGATACGCCCCTCGTGGAGAGGATGAGATAGGGCAATTATGGAGCTGATTTGGGGGGAACCGGAAGGGGAATATTTTTTTCGATGAGGCTGGACCGGTGGAATCGGATTGATTTGGTTCGAGAAATTAGTGTTTGGGCGCAGGGCCTGAGCACAGCGCGACATTGGGGGGCATGAAGATGACGCCGGCTTTCATGAGCGAAAGGTTTCGGCATATCTTGTTGCCCAATCAAGAGAAGAGGAAATCCCATGGAACTGAAACTTCACCACGTGAACTATGCGACCAAGGATGTTGGCGCACTCGCAGAATTTTACCGAACCCTGTTCAATTTGAAACCGGTGCCGGGCAACGAAGATGCGCGGATCACGTCGCAGGGCTACGATCGCAAAGTCGAGTTTCTAACCGATGGCACGACGGAGTTTCACATCGCGCCGCAGGATCTCGGCGTCGCATTCCGAACCAGGCAGAGTCTCAATCCAGTCGATCGCGGTCACATCGCGTTTCGTACGGATGACATCGAGGCGTTCAAGGCCATTCTGAGGGAGAAGAATATTCAGTTCGCCGACTACGGCGTTTGGGCCATGAATGGCTGGTATCAGATTTTCCTGCAGGATCCCGACGGCACGATCGTGGAAGTGCACCAGACTGATTACAAGGCGCCGAAGGGATAGTCGCACCTGTCTGTAGAAGCTTCCAGACAATGGGTCGCTCTCTGCCGACGTTCTCGGCTACTTCCACCGGAGTTACATGATGCGCATCGG
>DAIMKE010000166.1:0-5665 GCA_036721875.1 Bradyrhizobium sp.
TCGGGTCATACGGCACTCGACGAGGCGGCGTTGAGCGCCGTGCGTGCGGCGCAGTTCCGGCCTTATTCCGAAGGCGGGGTGCCCAAGACGGTGTGGGTGCGCGTCCCAATCAATTTTGTGCTTCAGTAGGAGTAAGTCATGGGTGACACATCCGCCCTGGGCTTCGGCCATTTCATCGCGCAGTCCGACATCGTGGCGAAGGTCCTGCTGGCGGTGCTGGCGGGCACCACGCTGCTGGCGCGACGGTTCAACGTCGCACCGGCCATCCTGCTGATGCTGTCAGGCATTGCGCTGGCCTTCGTGCCGGGCATGCCGGCCGTGGAATTGCCGCCCGATTTGGTGCTGCTGATGGTGTTGCCGCCGCTGATTTACTCAGCGAGCGTCGCCATGAGCTGGCGCGAATTCAAATCCAACCTCCGGCCGATCATTCTGCTCGCGGTCGGCTGCGTCATCTTCACCGCTTTCATGGTCGCCGCCGCGACGCATTACCTGATCGGACTGCCCTGGAGCGTCGGCTTCCTGCTGGGGGCGATCGTCGCCCCGCCGGATGTGGTGGCGCCGCTCGCAATAGCCCGGAAACTGGGCATTCCGCGCCGTATCCTCGTGGTGCTCGAGGGCGAGGGGCTCGCCAACGACGCCACGGCCTTGATCCTCTACCGGTTTGCGGTCGTGGCCATTTCGACGGGGCTGTTCTCGCTGCCGAAGGCCACCGGCACCTTCGCGGTCATTGTCGCCTGCGAGATCCTGTTCGGCCTGGCGATCGGCTGGCTCTCCCTGCACGCAAGGCACCGCACGCGGGATCCGCAGATCGAGATCACGCTGTCGTTGATCACCCCCTACGTCGCCTTCTGGATCCCCGAGCATCTCGGCGGCTCCGGCGTGATCGCGACCGTCGCCTGCGGGCTCTACATGAGCTGGAACGGACCGCTGCTGATCTCCGCTGCGACCCGCCTGCAGGGCATCTTCTTCTGGGACCTGGTGATCTTTCTGGTCGAGGGCATGTTGTTCCTGCTCACCGGATCCCAGATGCGGCTGATCTACGAAACATCAAAGGCGTTTCCGCTCCAGGAGATCGTGTTCACGACGGCACTGGTTGTCGCCATCATCGTCATCGCCCGCTTTGCCTGGGTCTATCCTGCAGTCTACCTGCCCCGCATCCTCAGCAAGCGCTTGCGTGAACGCGATCCGGCGCCATCCTGGCGGGTCACGTTCGTGCTGGCCTTCACCGGCGTGCGCGGCGCGGTATCGCTCGCCGCCGCGCTGGCGTTGCCGCTCGCACTGCCGGGCGGCGAAGGCTTTCCCTATCGCGACATGATCCTGTTCGTCGCCTTCGGCGTCATCTTCATCACGCTCGTCGGGCTGGGGTCGGGATTGCCGCTGGTGGTGCGATGGCTCGGCGTCGCCGGGGACAGCCGCAGGGAGCACATCGCGGAACATGAATCCGAAATCGCGGCGCGACGCGAGGCGCTCGATGCCGCGCTCAAGTCGCTCGATGCCATCACCGACGACCGCGAACTCTCCGACGAAGTCGTAAAGCTCCTGCGGGCACGGCACGAAATCCGCAACAACCAGCTTCCGGACTCGCTCAACCCCAACGCCCACGACATCTCGGCGGCCGGCACCGCGCTGACGCGCGAATTGATTGCCTCCGAGCGCGTGTTCATCCACGCGCTGCTGCGCGACGGCAAGATCACCGACGAAACCAGGCGGCGCATCGAGCGCGACCTCGACCTGGAGGAAGCCAGCCTGAGCAACCGGGAGGATCGGAAGATTCCGTTGTAGGCGTTATCTCTCCACACCTCGTCCCGGCCTTGAGCCGGGACCCATACGCCGCGGCTTATCGATAGAGCGATCGGTTCGACATTCTGACACAACTAACGTCGGTGGCTATGGGTCCCGGCTCAAGGCCGGGACGACGTTGTGAGAGTGTACCCCTACTCTGCCGCCGCGTTCCGCCCCGGCTGCCCCACATAGCCCGCGGGATCGCCGAACCGCTCGATCATGACTGCGGTCAGGTCCTTGGCCTTGCTGGTGACGCAGGCGCCGGAGCGCACCGTGTAGCGGTCCTGGTGCTGCAGATGCGGCGGCGCCACGCCCTGCTGCAACGCGCGAGCGGCGTCCATCACGAGCTTGCGGAAGTGCATGATGCCGAGATCAGTGGGCCCGAGATGTTCGCGGGTACGGTCGGCGATCGGGCCCTGGCTATCCTGCACGGCCGCGTCCTGTTCGGAGACGCCCTTGATGCCGGTGTAACTGCTCGTCTTCTGCAGCTTACGATCAATCAAATAGTCGTTCGACTTGTTGCGCAGCGGAACGTAGTTCTCGTCGACCACGGCCATCACGCCGTTGCCGCGATCGTAGCCGTCGCGTTCGGCCTGCGTCAGCGGACGCTCCGGATTCCAGGCGTAGGTGTAGATCCAGCAATTGGTATCGGTGACCGGCACAAAACTCTGGCCGAAGATGTTCTCGCCCGGCATCGAACTTGGCGCATAGGCATGCACCGGCATCAGGAACTGCGCGATGCGCCAGTAGATGTTGTCGGTCCCGGTGAGCCGTCCGCCGGCAACCGTGAGGCCGGCCTCGTGCGGATTGATCTTGATCACCGGGCGCGGGTCCTCGGCGATCCAGCGCATGTGGTCGGTCGCGACCCGTGCAAGCGGATTCACAAAGTGTTTCTTGATGTCGAGGATCTCGTTCTCTTCCTTCTCGAAGGAGAGATGCGCGAAGGTGAAGTGCGCGGTGTCGATCGAGCCTTCCAGCGCCTGCACCCAGTTGCAGTCCTGCCACTTCTTGGTGACGTAGCGATGCGAAGGCGGCACCAGCGCCATCTCCAGCGCGGGCAATTCGGGCATCTGCTCGATCGGTCCCATATAGGCCCAGATCATGTCGCCCCATTCGCGCACCGGATAGGACTTGATGCGGATCAGGTCCTTGGCGTTGAGGTCGGGATAGGAGGTCGGCATGTCGACGCAGCGGCCGTCGGTATCGAACTTCCAGCCGTGATAGACACAGCGGATGCCGCATTCCTCGTTGCGCCCGAGCCAGAGATTGGCGCCGCGATGCGGACAGAATTGATCGATGACGCCGACCACGCCGCGGGTGTCGCGGAAGGCGAGCAGTTCCTCGCCCATGACGACGATCTTCTTCGGCGTCCCATCGGCATCAGGCAATTCCGCCGACAGCAGCACCGGGATCCAGAAGCGGCGCAGCAACTCGCCCATCCCCGTGCCCGAACCGCTCTCGGTGAGGAATCTGTTGTCTTCTGCGCGGAGCATGGGGCGCCCTCCGGATTGTTGTTTTAGTTTTGCGGAAGATTGACGCGGGCGACCGACAACGTCAACGCTCATTCCATCTCGTGTCCCGGACGCAGCGCGGCACGAAGTGACGCACTGCTGAGCCGGGACCCGTTGTGGATGGAAAGCGTAGGCCCCGGCTCTGCAGTGCCCCGCTGCGCGATGCACTGCGTCCGGGACACGATATGCCCGGCTTACACCGGCCGTTCGCCCTTCACCGTCACGCGCGTGCCTGACCGCGTATGCGGCCAGTAATCCCACATCGCGCGGTGCTGGGCGCAGCGGTTGTCCCAGAACGCGATCGCGTTTTCAGTCCAGCGGAAGCGGCACTGGAACAGCGGATTCTCCGCATGCTGGTAGAGATAGGCCAGCATGGCGTCGCTCTCGTCGCGGGGGATGCCGACGATATAGCGCGTGAAACCGCGGTTGACGTAGAGCGCCTTCCTGCCCGTCACCGGATGGGTGCGCACCACCGGGTGCTCGGCGCGCGGATATTCCGGGCGGTCGGCGACGCCGTAATTGGCGTAGAGGCCGCGATAGGTCTGCTCGCCGTCGTGCAGCGCGGTGAGCCCGTCGAGATAGGTCTTCATGCGGTCCGACAGCGCCTCATAGGCGGCATACATGTTGGCGAACAGCGTGTCGCCGCCGCGCGGCGGGCATTGCTTGATGTAGAGGATCGAACCCATCGGCGGCTCGACGTCGCAGGAAACGTCGCTGTGCCAGCCCTCCCCGTTGGCGCGCGGCGAATCCTTGTCGGCATGGATCTTCATCAGCGCCGGATCGCCCTCGTTCGGCGCCGCCGGATGGATGTGCAGTTCGCCGAACTTGCGCCCGAAGGCCAGGTGCTGCTGCGGGCTGATGTGCTGGTCGCGGAAGAAGATCACGAGGTTTTCGGCAAGCGCCCGGTGGACTTCGTCCATTTGCCGATTGGAGCGCGCATCATCCGAGACGAGTTTTGCAATATCGACACCGGAAATTTCCGCGCCGATGATCGGGGTGAGCTTCTCGACGCCGATGGTCTCGTAGGGTTCGGCCTCGCCGGCGATGTGCCGATAGCGCGGACCCTGCTTGCCGGACAACGAAGACATCGGCGTTCTCCCAATCGTTCTTGATTGGGAGGCATGGTAGCTCAGGCGATAAGAAGCGCAATCTCCCCGCAAGGTCGTCCCGGCCTTGAGCCGGGACCCATAACCACCGGCGTTAGTTGTTACGAAGGCTGGATCTACAGCGCGGCATAACCACAAAGCTCTGTGGTTATGGGTCCCCGCCTTCGCGGGGAAGACAAGTGGAGAGAGTTACTCCGCCGCGGTCACGGCCTCCGGCGCCTTGGCGCCCTTGCCGTAACGCTGGTCGATATAATCGATCACCAGTGCCTTGAAGTCGGCGGCGATCGAGGGACCGCGCAGGGTGCGGAATTTCTTGCCGTCGACGAACACGGGCGCGGCCGGCGCTTCGCCGGTGCCGGGAAGCGAGATGCCGATATTGGCGTGCTTGGATTCGCCGGGGCCGTTGACGATGCAGCCCATGACCGCAACATTCAGCGTCTCGACGCCGGGATACTGCGTCTTCCAGCCCGGCATTTCCGTGCGGATGAAATCCTGGATCGAGCGCGCCAGCTCCTGGAACGTGGTCGAGGTGGTACGGCCGCAGCCCGGGCATGCCGCGACCAGCGGCACGAAGGTGCGGAAGCCCATGGTCTGCAGCAATTCCTGCGCGACCTGAACCTCAAGCGTGCGATCGCCGCCGGGTTCGGGCGTCAGCGAGATGCGGATGGTGTCGCCGATGCCGTCCTGCAGCAGGATGCCGAGCGCAGCGGAGGAAGCCACGATGCCCTTCGAACCCATGCCGGCCTCGGTGAGGCCGAGATGAATCGCGTAATCCGACCGCGAGGCGAGCGTCTGGTAGACGGCGATCAGGTCCTGCACGGCGGAAACCTTTGCCGAAAGGATCATCTTGTTCTTGGGCATGCCGAGTTCTTGCGCGCGGGCGGCCGACAATAGCGCCGACTGCACCATGGCTTCGCGCGTCACCGCGCGGGCATCGCGCGGATTCGGCGACGCCGTGTTCTCGTCCATCAGCTTGGTCAGCAGTTCCTGATCGAGCGAGCCCCAGTTGGCGCCGATCCGAACCGCCTTGTCGTTCTTGTTGGCGATCTCGATGATGTCGGCGAATTGGGTGTCGCGCTTGTTCTTGAAGCCGACATTGCCCGGATTGATGCGTTACTTGTCGAGCGCCTCGGCGCAATCAGGATATTCGGCGAGCAGCTTGTGGCCGATGTAGTGGAAATCGCCGATCAGCGGCGTGGTGATGCCGCGCTTGCGCAGGCCGTCGCGGATGTGCGGAACGGCAGCGGCAGCCTCCTCGCGGTCGAC
>DAIMKE010000166.1:5675-9134 GCA_036721875.1 Bradyrhizobium sp.
GCACCATCTCGGAGCCGGCGCGCGACAGCGCCGCGACCTGCGCGATGGTGCCTTCGATATCGGCGGTGTCGGTATTCGTCATCGACTGCACGACGATCGGCGCGCCTCCGCCGACGGCGACGTTGCCGACCATGACCTGGGTGGTTTGATGCCGGGCCCTGGGGCCGGCGATGTCGTCTTGCGGGATCATTTCGGGCTTGTTCATGGGGGTCTCGAATATCAGGTTTTGGTGACATTCACCAAGGGGGCGGCAAAAGCGCAGTGCGCCTCGTCACACAACGAAACTTTGTTTGTCTACTCAATGGCTTACATTGGCCGCGGCGATCGAAGGCAACGCAAAAAGCCCGATCTCCCTTACCCCGCTATATTGGACAGGAATCGCGGAATTGAAAGGGCGGGCGTTCCCTCCGCGGCCTTTTCATAGCTCCATCAGGGACCTAGCATCAGCCCAAAATAACGGGAGGCAACCATGTCTGGGCGGAACGAACTCATCTCCACGGCGGAACTCGCTGATATCCTGGGTCAGGCCGACCTGCGCCTGTTCGATTGTACCACCTATCTCGAACCGGCCCCCGAAGGCAGCAGCCAGCCTTATCTCGCCGTGCCCGGACGCCACACTTTCGAGGCCGGTCATATTCCGGGCGCGGATTTTCTCGACCTGCAGGGCGAGTTCTCCGATCACGAGACCGGGCTTCGCTTCATGATGCCCGATGTTTCGCATCTCGAACGCGCCTTCGGCCGCCACGGTGTCTCCAACGCCAGCCGGGTGGTGCTGTACAGCATCGGCACGCCGATGTGGGCGACGCGGTTCTGGTGGATGTTGCAATCGCTCGGCTTTGCGAACGCCGCGGTGCTCGACGGCGGCCTCGACAAATGGAAGCTGGAAGGCCGCCCGCTCGAAACCGGACCTGCGAGGGGATATCCGCCCGCGACATTCACGGCAAAACCGAAGGATGGATTCTTCGTCGACAAGCACCAGACGCTGGCTGCCACCTCCGAACGCGGCACCGTCGTCGTCAACGCGCTCGGCCCGCAGTTCCACAAGGGGTTGGAGCCCAGCCGTTACGGCCGGCCCGGCCGCGTGCCCGGCAGTTGCAACGTGTCGGCGGCGACCCTGCTCGATCCGCAGACCAAGGCCTTCATCCCGCTTGCGGAGGCCGAAGCGAAGTTCAAGGCGCAGGGCATCACCAGGGACAAGCGCGTGGTCGCCTATTGCGGCGGCGGCATTTCGGCGACTGTCGATCTGTTCCTGCTGCACCGGCTCGGTTACGACAACCTCACCCTCTACGACGGCTCGATGGGCGAATGGGCCAGGGATGCGTCGCTGCCGATCGAGGTGGGATAGAGTTTTTCCCCGTCATTGCGAGCGCAGCGAAGCAATCCATCTGTCGGCGTGCGCTGAAAGATGGATTGCTTCGTCGCTATCGCTCCTCGGAATGACGGGGATGCAGTTGAGATTCAACGGAAAGAGCTACGGCGGCACGTTCGGATCCGGCATGACCTTCGGATCCGGCTTGTTGACGAGATAGAGCCCGGCGATGACCAGCACGGCCGCGACGCCGAAGGCGATGGTCAGCGTATCGTGCATGATGAAGTAGGCCGCGACCACGCCGAATAGCGGCGTGACGAAGGTGAACGACGACAGTTTGCTCGCCGAATAGGTCTTTATCAGCGCGAACCAGATCACGAACGTGCATCCCACCACCCAGAACGCCTGATAGGCCAGGAGCGAGATCGACAGCGCACTCGGCATGTGGGTCATCTTCTCGCCGAACAGCAGGGATGCGCAGCCGAGTATCGGGATCGATACCGCGACCTGATAGCTGAGCGCCTTTTCCGGCGCCGCGTTACGCAGCTTCGTGCCCTTGGCGATCAGCGTGGTGGCGCCCCACAGCGCGCCACCGGCGACTACCAAGAGATCGCCGAGTAATACCGTCGCATCGACATTGGGCTGCGGCACGCCGATCGCGAGCGCCACACCGGCGAAGCTCAAGCCCAACCCGCTCCATTGCAGCAGGCTCAGGCGCTCCCCGAGAAACTGATAGGAGCCGAGCGCAACGAAGAACGGCGCGGTGTAGAGAAATACCGCCGCGCGCGACGCCGTCGTGAACACCAGCCCGGAAAAGATCAGCACGAACTCGATGCCGAACAAGGTGCCTGCGAACAGGCCGGGCCAAAGCGAGCCGTCCCGTTCGAAGAATTTCACCCCGCGCAGCCAGCCGGCGATGAGCATGACCGGCAAGGCGCCGGCGGAGCGAATCAGCGCCTGCAGCATCGGCGGCACATCGGGCAGCGCGAGTTTGACCGCGATCTGGTTGAAGCCCCAGCTCAGGCACAGCATCAACACCAGGGCGATGGCGCCCGGGCCGAGCGCACGCCCATGGGACGGAGATATCTTTTCGGCGGGCATCGTTCCTCGTGGCGCGGCTTGAACGCCGCGTTGTTGTTATTTCTGACAGTGCGCGCAGGTGCCGGCGATCTCGACCACGGAAAGTTTTGGCGCGAAGCCGGACGCGCGCGCCGCGGCGTTGAGGCTTTGCGCCACTGGAGCCGCGGGAATTTCGCCGACCGAACCGCAGTGGTCGCAGATCAAAAACGCCACCATCGAGGTCTCGTCGTGATCATGCGCGCAGGCGAGGAAGGCGTTGCGGCTCTCGATACGGTGGACGAGGCCGTTCTCCATCAGGAAGTCGAGCGCGCGGTAGACCGTGATCGGCGCCGGCCGCGGCATCGATTTGGCGAGTTCGTCGATTACCTCATAGGCCCCAAGCGGGCGGTGGCTCGACAATAGTGCCTGCAGCACCTGACGCCTGATTGGGGTGAATTTCTGCGCCCGGCGCGCACAAACCGCCTCCGCATGGGCGATCGCTTCCGCGGTGCAGCGGCCGTGATCGTGGTCGGGGGCTGGAAAGGTCGGCTTGGACAGGGTCATCGCACGCCGTTGGTAGCATTTCGGCAACCAAACCCAAAGCCCCGGCATAACCGGGTTCCAGCCATGTTCTGCGAGCGGGTCACGTCATTATTAACGCCCGATGCGGAGTTCATAAGCTAGCTTATTATATGCCAAGCTTATGGAGACTGGACGATGGGCGGATCCGTGGACATGAACTTCCTGTTTACGCTCGGCGAGGTGCAGCGGATGGTGCGCGCCTATGCCGACAAGCAGGCGGCGCGCTATGGCATCACCCGGGCGCAATGGGCGGTTCTGGCCAAGGTCGAGCGCGCCGAGGGATTGAAGCAATCCGAACTCGCCGAGATGATGGATATGCAGCCGATCACGCTGACGCGGCTGATCGACAAGCTCTGCGATAATGGCTGGATCGAGCGCCGAGGCGACGAGAACGACCGCCGCGTCAACCGCCTCTATCTCCGCAAGGCAGCGCGCCCGCTGCTCGGCAAGCTCTCCGGGCTGCGCTCCGAACTCACCGCGACCGCGCTGGAGGGCATTAACCCCGCCGA
>DAIMKE010000167.1:0-9120 GCA_036721875.1 Bradyrhizobium sp.
GAGCCGGATCCCTCTCGAATTCGCCGTCGGCGGCTTCAATGTCAGCTGCTCGATGCCACTGGCCGCGCCCGGATTGCGATCGTAGAAGCCCTGTGTGCGACTGAGATCGAAGGCGGCACGGGTGATCGGCAGATAGCCGGTGTTCTGGTGCCAGGCCGCCTGAACTTCCGGCCTCGAGAGATAGGCGAAGAACCTGGCGACGCCGGCGTATTCGGCGCGCGGCCGGTCGCGCAGCACCCACAGCGTGGCACCGCCAATGATGCTGTTTTGCGGCGCGGCGGCAATGTCGGGCCAATACGGGATCATGCCGTAGCCGACTTCGAACTTCGAATTGGCCTTGATGTCCGCCCGCGTTGCCGAAGAGCCGATGAAGATTCCGCACTCGCCTTTCTGGAAGCGCGGCTCGGCCGATTGTCCCCGACCGCTGTAATCGTAGACTTTCGTGCCCTGCCATTCCGCAAGCTGGGCAATGTGGTGGACCACCCGCGGATTGTTGAAGGCAAGCTCGGCATCGAGACCGCCGAAGCCATTGGTCCGGGTCGCCAGCGGCAGATTGTGGAACGCCGAGAAATTCTCGACATTGATCCAGGAGGGCCAGGATGTGGTGACCCCGCACGGCGAGCCCGCCGCGCGCAGGCGCTTGGCCGCGGCGCCGACCTCGGGCCAGGTCTTCGGCGCCACCTCCGGATCGAGACCGGCGGAACGGAAGACGTCCTTGTTGTAGTAGAGGATCGGCGTCGAGACATTGAACGGAAACGACAGCATGTTGCCGGCGACGTCCGAGTAGTAGCCGGTCACGGCCGGCAGATACGCCTCCGGCGAGAACGGCTCCGACTGATCGCGCATCAATTCGAATACCGGATAGATCGCGCCCTTTGCCGCCATCATCGTGGCGGTCGCCACCTCGTTGACCTGAACGATCGCGGGCTGGCTGCGCGAGCGGAATGCGAAGATCGCGGCCGTGACCGTCTCGGTGTAGCTGCCCTTGTACGCGGGCACGATCTTGTAATCGGGCTGCGAGGCATTGAAATCGGCCGCCAGCTTTTCCAGCTGCTTGCCGAGTTGCCCCGACATCGCATGCCACCACATGATCTCGGTCGCGGCATGCGCGGGAGATGACAACGCCAGCGCCGCGAGCCCGACAAGCTGCAAGAATTTCAAGGCCCGTTTCACCGATGATCATCCTGTGTGCGGCAGCGCGCGATGCGCATATTCGCAAACGCCCTCATAGATCGCTGTTGCGATGGTTTCAATCCATCTCGACGTCGTCGCAGCGCACAATTGACGATTGCAATCGAACAACCGGGATAACCTGAGGATCAGGCCTCCGGCGGCCGCGTGCCAGATAGCCAAGTATCGGCAAATTCTGCTAAAAAGACCGTTGAACCTTTTGTTCCCGCCGCCGACCCAATCACTAAGGGGATGTGTCGCCTGTGTACCGCCGCGCCGAACTTTCGCGGAGCGTGATGCTTGTTGTTTCGCTGTCGGTAACGGCGCTTTCAACGGGCGTTTGCGCGCGCGATTTTCGTACTGCGTTTCGCGAGGTGGCAGTAAATTGACGGGCAGACTGCAACAGGACCGGGCGACGGATCGACTGGCGAGTTTTGCCGCGCGCAGCCGTTCTCGTATTGTCCAGTTGTTGCGCGCGGTGCCGATCCGCTGGCGCATCCTGTCGATCGCCGGATTGAACTCCGCCGTCGTGGTCGTGCTCGCCATCCTGATATGGAACGGCGTCAAGGTGCTGGGATCGGCCTGGGACGACGTCCGGCATGTGCGCGAATCCGACAAGATCCTGGCGCTGCTGGAAAGCGAAACCAGCCGGCTGCAGAATCTGATCCATCGCTACATCAACCAGCCGAGCCCTGAACTATTCGCCGAGATCCTGCTGCTGCGCGAAGCGGTGCTCGGCACGCTCACCACGCGCGCCTCGAACGATCCGATGCTTTCAGGATCGGTCGAGCGGCTCGAACAGGTCACCGACCGCTTCCTCAACGGCTTCGGCGAATTGCGCGCGGTGCAGGCCACCATCACCAGAACCTATGAGCAGCAGGTGCTGGGGCCGGCGCGGGAGATGGCGGGGCTCTATTCGATCATCGAAGGCGCCACCGGCCATCGCGACGCGCCGATCTGGCCGTCGCTCGGAAAATCCCGCGAGGCGTTTACGGCCATGCTGGTCGCGGCCAACGCCTATTATTTGTCGCTCGCCACGGCGTCGGCCGAGGACGCGCGCAAGAATACCGAGACGATCGAAAAGACCATCCCCGCGATGTCCGATCTTGCGGACAACGATCTGCAACGCATGGCGCTGACGCGGCTGGGCGCGCGGACCGTGGCGCTGCGGGAGGGAATGGCGAAACTGACCGAGCAGCTCGCGATCCGCACCGCGTTGCTGCGCAACACCATCGATGCCAGCCAGGCCGAGGCGATCGGCGTCATCGACGAATTGTCGGTCAAGATGCGCCAGCGCGAGCAGAAGGCGCAGGAAACCTTCGACCGGACGCTGTCGGCCATTTCAAGGCGTGTGCTGTCGATCGCCGTGATCTTCCTCGGGATCATCCTGTCCGCCGGAGTCCTGATCGCGCTCTCGATCCGCCTGCCGCTGCAGCAGATCCTGGCGGCGATGCATGCGATCACCTCCGGCAATTACGATCGCAAGGTCCAGGGCACCACCGCGAGAGACGAGGTCGGCGCCATGGCGCGCGCAGTGGAAGTGTTTCGCGAGAACGCCATCGCAAAGCGCAAGACCGAGGCCGAACTGCGCGCATCGAAGGAGAAGGCCGAGAGCGCGCTGCTCGAACTCAACACCGCGCAGCAGAACCTGATCGACGCCGAACGGCTTGCGGCGCTCGGCGGACTGGTCGCCGGCGTCGCCCACGAAGTGAACAATCCGATCGGCATCAGCCTGACGGTGGCGTCGAGTTTTGCGCGCCGCGCCGACACATTCGAGCAGGAGCTGCGGACCGAGCCGCTGCGCCGCTCCAAGCTCGACGATTTCGTCAAGGCCTCGCGGGATGCGGCGGGGCAACTGGTCGCGAACCTGCACCGTGCCGGCGAACTGATCCAGTCGTTCAAGCAGGTGGCGGTCGACCGCTCCCACGCCGAACGCCGGCAGTTCATGCTCAGCGAGGCCACCGACCAGATCGTCGCCAGCCTGCGGCCGGTGCTGAAAAAGGCGGCGATCAGCCTGTCGGTCGACGTGCCGGATGGCCTCATGATCGACGGCTATCCCGGCTCCTACGGCCAGATATTAACCAATCTTTTCCTCAACGCCGCCAATCACGCCTTTGCGGACGGCCGTTCCGGGACGATCTCGATTTCGGCCCGGGCCCGCGGCAGCGACGATGTCGAGATCATTTTTGCCGATAACGGGGCCGGAATGACCCCGGATGTTCAGCGGCAGGCGTTCGACCCGTTTTTTACGACGCGCCGCAACGAAGGCGGTACCGGACTGGGCTTGCATATCGTCTATAATCTTGTCACTCAACAGCTCGGCGGCCGGATGATGCTGGAGTCGAGACTGGGACAGGGCACCACCTTCCGCATTATCATGCCTAAAGCCGCCAAGGGTGGAACGCCAGGCGAACCCACGATTTCAGACCAGGCAGCAGCCGACGGAACTTCTCAATGGCCGAACAGGACGATGTCCTCCACCTGATCGACGATACCGGGACCGTCCCGGAGGACTCGTCCGTACGCAAATGGAAGATCGCCGTCATCGACGACGATGCCGCCGTCCACGAGGGCACCCGCTTTGCGCTGAGCGACTACAGCCTGCACGGCGCCACGCTCGAAATCCTGTCGGCCTATTCGGCGGCCGAAGGCCGCGTCCTGATGCGCGACAATCCCGATGTCGCGGCCGTGCTGCTCGACGTCATCATGGAAACGGATATCGCGGGCCTGGAGCTCGTCGAATATATCCGCAACGAGATCAAGAACGAGACCGTGCGCATCATCCTTCGCACCGGCCAGCCCGGCCAGGCGCCCGAGCGCCGCGTCATCGTGCAGTACGACATCAACGACTACAAGGCCAAGACCGAGCTGACGGCCGACAAGCTGTTCACCTCGCTGACGGCGGCGCTGCGCAGCTACCAGCAACTCGAGCGCATGGTGCAGACAAGGCGCGGGCTTGAGATCATCATCGACGCCGCCTCGACCCTTTATGACTTCAAGTCGATGCAGCGCCTGGCGGAAGGCGTGTTGACGCAGCTCGCCTCGCTGCTCAACGTCGATTGCGCCGGCATCCTGGTGCTGCGCGACGACGGCGCTCCCGGCAGCGAATTTTCGGTGCTCGCGGGCTCGGGCTGCTACAGCCGCTTCATCGGCTCGACGAGTTCCAAGTCGCTCGATCCGGACTTGCGCCACATGGTGGAAGCCGCCTTCCAGCGCCGCAAGAACGAGTTTGCCGACCACCGCAGCGTACTCTATCTGCGCACCGGCTCTGGCCGCGAAGTGGTGGTGCTGCTGCAGGCGGAGCGCCAGCTGTCCGACACCGACCGCGCACTCGTCGAGATCTTCTCGAGCCGCCTGTCGATCGCGTTCGACAACGTCATCCTCTACCGGCAACTGCACGAGGCCAACACCCAGCTCGAGGACCGCGTCGCCCAGCGCACCCGCGCGCTGATGCAGGCCAACCGCCGCCTGTCCGCGCAGTGGCTGCGGCTGCAGCGCGCCAACGGCTTCAAGAACGAAATCCTGGGGACCGTGGCGCACGACCTGAAGAACCCGCTCGGCGTGATTCTGGGCCGCACCGAAATGCTGACCGAACTGATCGGCGCCGGCTCGCCGAAGGAAAACGTCACGGCGCAGGTCGAGCACATCCGCGACGCCACCAAGCGACTGACCTCGATGGTCGATCACCTGATTTCCGATGCGATGGCGGACGCCTTCGACATCACGATCCGCCGCGAGCCGGTCGACATCGCGGCCCTCGTATCCGAAGTCACCGATTCCAACCTGCCCTCGGCGGTCAACAAGCAGCAGCGGATCACGGTATCGGCGCCGCCGAATGTCGTTACCATGTGCGACGCCGACCGGATCCGCGAGGCAATTGACAATCTGGTGAGCAACGCCATCAAATATTCGCCGATCGGCGGCAAGATCGCAGTTGCCGTCAGCCACGAGGAAAGCGACACTGTGATCCGCATTGCCGATGAGGGCGCGGGCCTCAGCCCCGAGGATCTCGGCCGGTTGTTCGGCCGGTTCCAGCGGCTGTCCGCCAAGCCCACGGCGGGAGAGAGTTCGACCGGCCTTGGCCTGTCGATCGTCAAACGCATCATCGACATGCATGGCGGCCATGTGACCGCCGAGAGTGCCGGCCCCGGACTGGGGTCGACGTTTACGGTTAAACTGCCCGCATCAGAGACGTCATGACCCAGAGCCCGCACATCATCATCGTCGATGACGAGGCACCGGCCCGCGAAATGGTCGGTGATTACCTCAAGATGCACGGCTTCGGCGTGACGCTGTGCGACGGCGGCAAGAGCCTGCGCAGCGTGATCGAGACCAACGTGCCCGACCTCGTGGTGCTCGACCTCAACATGCCCGAGGAAGACGGGCTCTCGATCATCCGCGACCTGAAGAGCCGCATCAACGTCCCCGTCATCATGCTGACGGCGACCGCGAGCCCGATCGACCGCGTCGTAGGCCTCGAACTCGGCGCCGACGATTACATCGCAAAACCCTGCGAACTGCGCGAACTGATGGCGCGCATCCGCTCCGTGCTCCGCCGCAGCACGCCGGCCAAGGCGGCCGCCGCACCGGAGACTGCGGCGGCAAAAGCGGAGAAGGAGCAGTTGGTGCGGTTCGGCACCAAATGGCTCGACCTCGAAGCGCAGGCGCTGCGCGACGACGAAGGCAACGAGCACCCGTTGACGGCCTCCGAATTCGGGCTGTTGAAAGTGTTCGCGGCCAATCCCAAGCGCGTGTTGTCGCGCGAGCGGCTGCTTGAGCTGGCCAACGCGCGCGACGCCGAGGCGTTCGACCGCGCCGTCGACCTGCGGATCATGCGGATTCGCCGCAAGATCGAGATCGACCCGACCAAGCCCGCCGTCATCCGCACCATCCGGGGCGGCGGCTATCTGTTCTCCCCGGCCGGCGAGAAGGGCTGAGCGCTCTCCGGCGCACCGGCCGATCGTCCTAAGTCATTGATCCCCCTTAGCGGGTTCAGGACGGCGGGATTTGTTCCCTGGAGCAAAAATCCCGCCTCTCGATTTTCCGCCTATTGAAATTATTCGCATTTTTCTCCCGAATGTTTCGTCGCGGGCGCTCCGACGAAACAATTCTCCCCTCCACGAAACCATTTTTCCCCTTTGGAGCAGACGTCCCGAAACCGAGGCTGACTAACAATCCTCCCAACGAACCGCCGTACTCACGGCGAACTGGGAGCCTGTCATGCCGAACGTCGTCGCCATCAACGCCGCAGCCCGCAAGTCGATCACCGCTGCCCGTGCGATTTCGGACGAGATGCTCCTGGACAGCATCGCCAAGGCCGATCGCCACGCGATGCATGTGCTTTATTCGCGCCACAACGTCCGGGTTTACCGCTTCGTGCTGCGCATGGTGCGCGACACCACCATGGCGGAAGACCTGGTGAGCCAGGTGTTCCTCGACGTCTGGCGCACCGCCAGCCAGTTCGAAGGCCGCTCGCAGGTTTCCACCTGGCTGCTGTCGATTGCCCGCTTCAAGGCGCTGACCGCGCTGCGCCAGCGCAAGCATGAAGACATCGATCAGGAGGACGTGCTCGAGATCGCCGACGATGCCGATACGCCGGAAGCGTCGCTTGACCGCAACAACACCAGCGCCATCCTGCGCGCCTGCATCGCAAAGTTGTCGCCGGCCCACCGCGAGATCATCAACCTGGTCTACTACCACGAGAAGTCGGTCGAGGAGGCCGGCGAGATCATCGGTATTCCCCAGAGCACGGTGAAAACGCGGATGTTCTATGCCCGCAAACAATTGGCCGAATTGCTCAAGGGCGCCGGCGTGGACAGCCTCGCGGCATAAAAACTGGCTATTTCAATACTTTAACAGGAGATCGGAGCGAGAAACGGGTCGGTTTCGGCGGACAGAGATTAACCCCGACGAAACAAATGAAACAATTGGCGACATCACCCGGAAAAACTCACCCCCTAAACCGATCATCACCAACACCGACGACAGCGTGACCCCCGCTGAATTTCTACCTCCAAGCCTCTCAAGTCCTAGACCTCCCAAGTACCAGACCCCCAAGTGACCCCCAACGACCCGGCCGGGATGCCCCCCTCGGCCGGGTCGCTCTGCTTTTGGCGTACTTCGTCAGGGCGTGATCGAGGCAAGAGGGGCTTGCCGCATTTCAGCCGCACACTTTGCCATTTGATGCGACCACGGCGGCGTGATGCGTGCCGCCGGCGATGGATGCTGTGGCAAACGAGAATGAAGTCAGGTTACGCAGGGGCACGTCGCTCAACGAGCGGCTCGTTCTCGCCGGCATCGCCATCGTGGTGTGCCTGATCGCCCTGCCCGGCCTCGCCCATCTGGCACATGACCAGTGGCTCGGCATCGCCGCGCTGTTTGCGCTTCTGTTCGGCTGCCTGCTGCTGGTCGCCGCCCTGTTCGATCGCAACGTGGTCTGGATCGTGACGCCGGGCGAAATCCTGATCGGCGAACAGCGCCCGTTCGGAAAGCTGCGCAGCAGATCGATCCGGGAAGAAGCGCTGTCGGAGATGCGGCTGCGACGGAGCATCGGCAAATCGGTCGAATTCACCCTGATCTTCGAAACCGGATCGGGCGATACGCTCACCTCGCCCCCGTTGCCTGACGTCACGCAGGTGAAAAGAACCACCGTGAAGATTGCGCGGCTGCTGCAACTACCGGCGCCGGAACTGGCCGAAAATCCGCTCGACGCCGCGAACGCGGCGATACGGCTGGGGAAGCCGGTTAGCGCTCGGCGCTTGTGGGCGTTCCGGGCGCTCACCGGCCTATTGGTTTGCTCCGTGGTTCTTCCTCCCGCCTTCGCGCTGTGGAGCGGCAAAATGACCGGGCCTGGCGTCGCCGTCTGGTCATTCGGCGCGATCGTCGCCTTCCTGCTGACCAGGTATCTCTACCGGGCGAGCGGATGCTGGATTGTCAGGGATGGCGGTCTGCGGATGGAGCGGCTGTCGTTGACGGGCACGATCGAAATCATCGTCGTTGGCGGTGACGACGTCGCGCATATCGATGTCGAAAGCGGCGGCCGACGCGGCTCGCACTATGCGCTCGCCGCCCGCCTCCACTCCGGCAGAACGGTTCGCAGCCCTGTGCTGGTCGGCAAGGAACAGACCCGCGCCGTGCAGGCCGAGATCATCAGGCGATTGGGATTGAATCCAGGGGCGGCCGGACAAGCCTGCACGCCAGTTCCGCGCAGCACGCAGGTATAATCGTCGCAACGGGCATGGTAGGGTGCGACACTGGTTCGGACGCGATTATCGAGAACGGCAGCTCCGTTTTTGAAGATGTCGTGACCGGCGAAACTTGCGACGGATGGTGCCGATGTTCGAAGGCTGGGATGCGGTCGTGCTGGCCCGGGCGCAGTTTGCTTTCACGATGTCGTTCCACATCATTTTCCCGGCCTTCTCGATCGGGCTCGCCAGCTATCTCGCCGTACTCGAAGGCCTTTGGCTGGCGACCGGGCGCGAGGTCTATATCAGCCTGTTCAACTACTGGCTCAAGATATTCGCCGTCGCGTTCGGCATGGGCGTCGTCTCCGGCATCGTGATGTCGTACCAGTTCGGCACCAACTGGTCGGCCTTCTCCGACAAGACCGGCCCCGTGATCGGCCCGCTGATGGCCTATGAGGTGCTGACCGCGTTCTTCCTCGAAGCGGGCTTCCTCGGCGTCATGCTGTTCGGCCTGAAGCGCGTCGGTCCCAGACTGCATTTTCTGGCGACGCTGATGGTCGCGATCGGCACGCTGATTTCGGCGTTCTGGATTCTCTCCGCCAATTCCTGGATGCAGACGCCGGCGGGTTACGCCTTCAACGCCGAGGGGCAATTCATCGCCGCCGACTGGTTCAAGGTGATCTTCAACCCGTCCTTCCCCTACCGCCTCGTGCACATGGTGCTGGCGGCGTACCTGACCACCGCGCTGGTGGTCGGCGCGGTCGGC
>DAIMKE010000168.1:0-6774 GCA_036721875.1 Bradyrhizobium sp.
GGCCGAGCGAAGCCGCAAGCGTCGCAAAGGCCTGATAGGTGACCGTCGGCTGCCGGGTGGCTCTCCGGGCGAACTCGACCGCGATGTCGTACTCGCCGAGGGAAAAATGCGCCCAGGAGCGGACATGGTGAAAGCTCGAAATATGGCTGTCGCGCGGGCTGAGCATGGTTGCGCGATCGAGCAGCGTTTCCGCTTCGATCTCGCGCCCGTACCAAAGCATGTTGAACCCTTGCGCGAAGTAGGCCTGCGCAAAGCTCGGATTGAGCTCGAGCGACACGTCGAGCGCGGCAAGCGCTTCGTCGTTCTGATGGGTCAGGCACAGCGCGCGCCCGAGTGCGCAGTGACAAAAGCAATCGAGCTCGTCGAGCGACACCGCGTGACGCCCCTGGCGCAACGCCGTCTCCAGCCGCGCCGCGCGATCCTTCGGCTCATCGATGAATGCGCGCTGCAGGTTGACATAGCTGAGCGCACCATGGCCGCGCGCGAAATCCGGATCGGCGTCGATTGCGCGCTGGAAATAGGTTTCGGCCGAGTCGAACCCCGGCGTCGTAAACCGCCATAGATTCCATAAGCCCCGCTGATAGCAATCCCACGCGTCCAGGCTTTCCGGCGCCTTGCGGGCTGCCAGTTGCTGCTCGACCTTCGACAGCTCGGGCTCGATCGTCGCCGCAATCTGGCGCGCCATCTCCTCCTGGATATCGAAGATATATTCGAGCTGCAGGTCGTATTTGTCGGACCACAATTGCTTGCCATCGGCCGCCCGGACAAGCTCCGCCGTGATCCGCACCGTATCCCTGCTCTTGCGGACGCTGCCGACCATCACGTAGGTCACGCCGAGCAGTTCGCCGACCTCGCGGGCATCCACAGCTCGTCCCTGGAACGCGATGGTCGAGTGCCGCGAGATGACCGAGAGCCAGCGGTTGCGCGCGAGCAGGCGAATGATGTCTTCGGTCAGGCCATAGCTGAAATAGTCGTTCTCGGGGTCGCCAGACATATTTCCGAACGGCAACACGGCGATAGACGATCGCGTAATCGCTTCGGCCTTCACGGATTCGGAGACGATGTCGTCAAGTCGGGACACTTCGAGCGATACCGGACTTTCGGCCGCAACCTCCACCGATGCCGGGCTGCTGTCGGGAACAAGCCGGAGCGCCTTCGCATCCGCTTCCGGCGCGTCGACCGTCTGCACATCGCCGACAAAACGGAAGCCGCGCTTGTGCAACGTGCGAATGAGCGTTTGGTCGGCGCCGGTGTCTCCCAGCGCACGCCGGGCACCGTTGATGCGGCTGGAGAGCGCAGCCTCGGAGATAATCCGGCCGTTCCAGATCGTCTCGATCAATTCGTCCTTGCTGACGATCCGATCACGGTTGCGCACCAGGTGAACGATGAGATCGAAGACTTGCGGCTCGATGTGAACGGACGAGCCCTGCCGGCGCAGCTCCTGCTGGCTGACGTCGATCTCGAATTCGGCAAACCGGTACAGCATCTCCACCTCTCGCCGATGCTGATGCAATACATGAACCCGGAATCACCAGACGGCCAACGCAATATAATACTAGCAAAAACAATTACTTCCAGCGGCAAGACAAAGGGTCTTGTGAGAAATTCCGCCAAGCCTGAAGAGATGCCTCAACTTATAGGCGGCTCGGTCCTCGTTCAACCAGCGAAGTCCGGGGATCGGCAGATTGCCCCCGGACGTTTCGTCGCGAGTGACCCGCTACTTCTTCATCATGTGCCCGCCGGAGTGATCCATGGGCGCCTGCGCGCCGACGCCCTGCACGTCGAGCGACAGCGTCACCTTGCCGGCCTTCTCGAATTCGAGGGTCAGCGGCACCTTTTCACCCTGCTTGAGCGGGTTCTTCAGATCCATCAGCATCACATGATAGCCGCCCGGCGCCAGCTTGACGGTCTTTCCCGGCTCGATCGTCAGTCCCTTGTCGAGCGGACGCATCGTCATCACGCCATTGTTCATGGCCATCTCGTGAATCTCGACCCTGCCGGCGACATCCCCCGTTCCACCGACGAGCCGGTCCGGCGCCGAGCCCTTGTTCACGATCGTGAGATATCCACCCGCAACCTTGGCACCGGCCGGTGTCGCGCGGCTCCAGGGCTGTGTAATGACGAGGTCCCCTGCCCTGGTTTCCTGGGCGCCCGCGGGTGCCGCGGCCACTGCCATCAGAGCGGCGACACCAGCGAGCATCGATGTAAGGTTCTTCATGATCCGGCCTTCGGGTTCAATTGGGTGCTTCGGGCGGTTGTCTACCACCTATACTTGATGCCGGCAAAGACGGCCCTCCCTGTTCCCGGCTCGAACAACGGCGATGTCGCCGTTGCCTGGTTGATGATGCTGGCGCTGGCGATGTAGGCCTTGTTCAGGAGATTGCGTCCCTCGATATAGACCGAGACCGGGCCGCCATTGTCAAAGCCGGCCTTCAACCCCAGCAACCCGTAGGCTGAAGTCCTCAGCGTGTTGGCGCTGTCGACATAGTAGGATTCAGGCACCCATTCGACGTTGGGGCCGGCATAGAACCCAGTCGCATGCTTGTAGAGCAGCTCAGCCCGAAGGTAATGACGGGGTGCGCCGGGCAGCAGGTTGTTGCCAAACTTCGCATCGTTGTCGAAACGGAAGTCGTTGAACGTGTAGGCAAGATTCAGCCAGATCTTGTCGGGTGACGGGCCGTTGTCGAAGATGCCGCGGAAGATGGCGGCGCCTGCGCCCGCCTCGATGCCCTGGTGCATGGTGCGATCGGCGTTGGTGACGTTGCAGTTGCCGAACGCGCTGTAGAGACATTGCAGTTCGTTGCGGATGTCGGCGCGATAGGCCGTGAGCTCCCAGGCATAATCCGGCCGCCTCATGCGCGTCCCGATTTCGTAGGTGGTGGCGGTCTGCGGAAGGATGCTCGTGAAAGGAACGACTGGTGTACCCTGCGCTCCGGACGAGCTTTCACCGAAACTCGGCACTTCAGCGCTTCGCGAGATGTTGGCATAGACCTGCCAGGTCGGATCGATGTTCCAGAGCAGGCCGGCCTTTGGTGACCACAGGTTGAACTCGGTCGATCCTGGCTGGATGCCATTGCCAAAAAGGCGGACCTGTCGGTCGCGGGTGGCATAGAGGAATTGCGTTCCGGCAATCGCCGCCACGTTGGGCAGGAAGTAGAAACTGTCCTCGATGTAGAACGAGGTGTTTTTCGAGCGGTCGATCGAAGACGACAGCAGCGCGCCCTTCTGGCCGCCGATGTTGGCAAACTGCTGGTTATCGATGCTTCCATTCAGGATGTTGACGCCGGCGACGAGGCGGTTGCGGAAGCCGCCGATGAAGCGGTCGTCGGTGACCTTCGCGAAGCCGCCATAATCCTTGTAGCTGTAATCGAGCCACTGGAAGATCGGATGCATCAAATGGCGGTCGACGCCGAACGCCCCGAATTCGACCTTGGTGTCTTCAAACCGGATCGTGGTCTTGTTGGCGAGCCGCACCGTATTGATATTGCGTTGCCAATCACCGACGACGTTGCCGGGCGCGGCGGCCTGGGGATCGGTCAAGGCCGACTGCTTGGTGACACCGCCGGGGATACGCTGGCGAACTTCGTTGGCGTTGAAATAAAACCGCGTCTCGGCATCCGGAGAGAACTGATAACCCACGTTGCCGCTGACGCGTGTGGCGCTGCCAAAACTGTGGTCGCGGAAGCCGTCCGCGGCCTGGGTCGCGGCGGTAACGAAACCATCCCATGGACCGTTGGCGCCGCCGACATTGGCCTGCAACCGCTTGAAGCCGAATGCGCCGGCATCCGCCGAAACCCCGTTCGGCCACGGCCACGCATCGCGGCCGGTGGGCATTACGAAATTGATGGCGCCACCGAGCGAGTTGGCGCCGAACTGCAGCGCGTTGGCTCCCTTCCAGACCTCGACATACTTATAGGCGGTGGGATCGATCTCCTGAAAATCGCCGTAGCCGTCGGCGGTGTTCATTGGAATGCCGTCCAGGTAGAGCTGCACACCGCGCAGGTGGAAGTTCCGCGACAGGCCGGAACCCCGAATCGAGAGCCTTGTGTCATCGCCCCATTTTGGCTGGGCAAAGACGCCGGGCACGTAATCCAGGATGTCCTTGATGGTGTTGGCGACGGTCGAATTCCGGTAGGCCTCGGCCGGCACGATCGCGACGCCACCCGGCGTGTTGTTGATCTCGGTCAGCGCCTGCTGGGCGCTGAGCACCGCCAGCGCGCCGCGAACACCCTGCCCCTGGTCGCTGGGGACCTGCGGCGGGCTTGCAGGATTGCGCGCCTGCCGGGTGGTACGCGCGGACTGGGTTGCATTGCGTGGCGGACGAACGCTGGCGGCGCGCTTCTGCTCAGGCGCCGTAACCGTCACAGGCGGAAGGGTTGATCGCTCGGTCTGGGCCCCAGCGTCGAATGAAGACACGAAAAAGGCAGCCGATGCCAGCAGCGCGCTGCGCACCGCCCCGGGGGGTGGCGAGATACGAGACATGAAATATTCCTGACGCCAGCTCCGCGGCTGGCTTGAATGACTGAACCAACCGGCACGGCAGTCGCCGCACCGATTCATTGGGATGTTCGGGTCGTCAGGAAATGGCGGGGGGCGCTCGCGCCTGCGCGTGCGAGCCGACACGGGCCGGCGGCAAATGATCGGTAGCTTCCAGCCATGTGATGAGCTGGTATTGGCGCTGAAGGACGACAAAAATCGGCGAAGGCGGGTCGACCGCGACGCCGCTGCTGTGACCGACGCCGCAGAACGCGCAGCAATTGGCGCCGTGCTGCGGATTGGCAGGATCCGCCTGCGAAGCGTCTTGCGAGGACATCATTCCCGAGCAGATCGCCGCCATATGGAGCGGGTCAGAGACGGCATACGCAAACGCGCGAAATGCCCCGATCGGCGCCATCAACTGCACCATGATCGAGAGCAGTACGATTGGAATGAAGATTTCCAGCCGCCGTCGCATGTTTTTCCCCCGTACCCATCTGCCTCGTATCATCCACGCTACGGTCTGTCGATGCCCTGCGCGTACGTCGCGTTCATTTGCCTGCGGCGTTTTGTTGTGTCAGCCATTTCTCGATGTCCGTCATTTCGGCGGAGCCCTCGATCGTGGTGATCGTTCCGTCACGCGCGATCAGCAGCGTGCGCGGGATATCGCCTTGCCACGCAGGGTCGATCTCGAAGCGGAGGCGTTCGACGAAGCCGTCATTGAAGATCCAGTTCTCCGCCGGCCGCAATCCGGCCTTCTCCAGCATCGCGCGTGTGGCGTGGCCCGAAGGATCCGGAGCGAGATCGGCGCTGATCATCACCACGTCGATCCCGGCATGCTTGTTCATGAACTGCCCGAGCAGCGGCAGTTCGACCTTGCACGGTCCGCAGGTGACGCCCCAGAAATGAACGAGCGTCGGTCGCCCGGCATGCGAACGCAGCACCTCCTGCCAGCTTCCCCGCACGAACGGCTTGAGCTGCGCCGCCGCCTCCGCAGCCGGCGCGGGCGCAAGCAGGGCAAACCAGAATATCGCAGCAAGCACGGCCCGCTTCATGACTCGTCTCCGATCGCCAGCAGGCGATAGCCGTCGGCCTTGGTCATCCAGGAAAGAAAGGTCTTGTGTCCATCGCTGACCAGCAGCGGGTGATCGGACGTGTCCGTCGTCGTGGCGATCGCGACCGGCTTCGACCAGCTCTTGCCGTCGTCATGCGAGCTCATCGCGTTGACCGTGGTCTTCTCGCCGTCGAACTCCTTCCACACCATGGTGGCGCTGCGCGGGCCCGCAAGCACGTAGGGCCGCGTGGGATTGCGGTCGGCACGGCCGATCGGTAGCGGCTCGGAGAACGTACGGCCCTGGTCTTCCGAGCGGGCATAGAACAGCCCCTTGCGCGCCTTGCCATTGGTGTACCAGGTCACGTGATAGGCGCCGGCGGCAGAGATCGAAAGGCTCGGCCCATGATGCGGGCACGCGGAAATCTGCCAGTCGTCCTTGCTGACGCGGCGGACCTCGCCCGGCGCCGCCGGATCGGCAAACGTCATGACCGCGTGATCCCGCACGCCGCCCTCAAAAATGTTCCTGAACACGACCGCGGGCCGGCCGGGACCTGCCAACCCCAGGCCGAGCCGGCAGCACTCGCAGGTGTTGTCGGTGGCCAATTGCGCCTCGGCATAAACAGCGCCGCCGTCCTTCGACGACGCGAAGAACAGCCCTGCCCCCTCGTACTTCCTGCCCTCCTGCTTCGCCGGCACCCGGTTCCGCTTGTCGATCCAGGCGGCGAATACCGAACCATCAGCATCCAGCCCCAGCGCCACGAAACGCTGGCTCTCATTGTTCGACGTGATCGGCTTCGGCTCGGCAAAGCTTTTGCCGCCATCGGCCGATTTCGCGGTGAGCACCTGGCCGTTGAACGCCTTGTCCCTGAACAGCGAAAACGCCAGCGCGATACCGCCATTCTTCTCGATGACGATCTGCGGCCGCGCATCCGGCCCCCAATCGAGGTTGAGCTTTTCCTTCGTCACCTGGACCGGCGTCGAAAAATTGCGCCCCGCGTCGCTCGAACTCGCCACCGAGATCTTGCCTCCGGCCATCCAGACGAGCCAGAGCGTTCCGTCGGCTGCGAAGGCGGGCGTGACTTTCGACGCGCACCGCAGCACGACGTCCTCACACGCCGCTTCCGAGGCATGCTGATGATGGCTCATCTGTGCGCTGGCCGCCGTGTGCCAGAGCGCGAAGGCGATCGTTGCGAGCAATCCGGTTCGCAGCATGGCTTTGCTCCTCGTGTTGGACTTCTCTATCA
>DAIMKE010000168.1:6784-9119 GCA_036721875.1 Bradyrhizobium sp.
CCCGCCATGAACGCACGCGGCGAACCGGCGTAGATCGAGCCGGTGGTGTTCGCCAGCACGTTGGCGAGGTTTTGCGCGCCGCCCGGCGTGACCGTGTTAGCGATGTTGTTGGCGGAAGCGATGTAAGTCCGGTCGAACACGTTCCTGACTTCGAAGAACAAATTCAGCGACTTGAAGTAATCGGAAATCATATCCGTCTTGTAATGGACGTTGAGATTGACCAGTTCGTAGCCCGGTGCCTTCAAGAGGTTGGCATTGTCCATGTAGAACGAGTCTTTCCACTGCACCTCGACGAAGCCGCCCAGCCCCGCAAGCGGTCCCCACATCTGGTCATAACCGAGCCGCGCCGTCAGTTCGTTCGGCGAGACGCCGGGGATCTTGTTGCCGGCGCGGTTGAAGCTGAAGACAGCGCCGTTGGTGAGGTTCTCGGTGTACTCGGTGTAGACTTCATCGAGATAGGTATAGGCCGCCGTAAACCGCCAGCCCGGATAGAACTTCCAGTCGGCGGCGATCTCGACCCCGCGGTGTTCTGATCTCGGCGCGTTGAACGTGAAGCTCGCGTTTTGCGCGCCCACTGGAGTGGCCTGCGTCACCAGTTCGTTCTTGAAGAATTCGTAGAAGCCGGTCGCACTCAGCGTGAAGGCGCTGTTCGGCGTCCAGTCGAAGCCAATGTCGTAGCCCAGGTTCTGCTGCGTCTTCAGCCCTGTATTATTGCCGCTCTGTCCGCTCGAATCGACGAACAGGTCTCCGACCTGCGGCGTTCCGTAACCCGTTGCAACGCGCCCGCGAAACTGCCACTCGGGATTCAATTTGTAGACCAGCGCAAGTTCGGGGGCGGTATTCTGAAATTGCCGGTCAACGATCGTTGGCGGCAGAATCGTCGCCGTCGGATCATTCGTGGTGTTGTATCTGTAGACGGTGTTGATGCCCTTGAGATTCGTCGTTTCCCATCCGATCCCGGCAATCGCGGTCAGGCTCGGGTTGAGCTTGAGTTCCTGGCGCGCCCGAACCCCGTAGTTTGAGGTATCGCTGAACCTGTTGCTCTGCAGCAGTCCGAGGGTGGCGTTGCCGCCCGGCATGACATTGCGCGAGTCGCTCGACGCGGTCAGCGTGTTGTACCAGCCGCCGAAATACGTGGTCGACTCCATCCCGAAGATTTCGCCGCGCTTGGTGATATCGCTCATGTAGTTGTACGACGGGAAGTCGCCGATCGCGCTGGTTGTCCCCGTTGGCTGGCTGATATTGCGGTCGTCGAACACGAACTGGTTCCGCCAGGTCGTCGTGTTGTCGAAATCGTGCTCCCAGCGGCCGCCGACGATGGTGCGGCGATCCTCGCGGCCAAGTCCGGCCTGCACCGCGGTGACCGGGCTCCGCAGACCGTTGAAGCCGTTGTTGAACAGCGGCACTGTTCCGCAGCCGGCCACGCCGGCAAACTCGCAGCCCTGCTGGAACGGGTTCTGATTGTACTGGTTCAGCGACAGCCGGATCGGCAGCCTGGTTTCGAGATTGTTGTTGATGAATTTGACGGTGAAACGGTCGTTCGGCGTGGCGTGGAGCGTGCCGAGGAAATTGACCGTCTGGGTATTGTACCAGCTGTTCTGGATGAAGCCGTCGCCGCGGGCGTCGCTGGTAAACAGCGAGTACTCGAAATTGCCGACCTTCTTGCCCGCCGTCAGGTAGTTCGTGAGATAGCCGAAGCTGCCGCCATCTACGCCGTATTCGACGCCGTCGATGGTCCGGCCCGGGCGGGTGCGGAAATTGAGCGCGCCGCCGGTCGCGTAATTGCCATAGAGCGCCGATGACGGCCCCCGGATGACGTCGATCGCGCTATAGGCACGCGGATCGATCAGGTCGCTGCGGGACAGCCCGTCCGGTTGCGTCACCGGAAACCCGTCCTCGAAGATCACGATGTTGCGGATGGCAAAGCCGTTGCGGGCGTTGGAACCGCGGATCGAGATGCCGATATCGCGCGGCCCGTTGCCCTGCTTCACCGATATGCCGGGGCTCCCGCGCAGCACGTCGGCTACCGTCACGGCCGGCCGGTTGTCGAACTGGCTGCGGTCGATCGTCGTCTCGGTCTGTCCGGTCGGCACCTGATAGAGCAGCGCCCGCGCCACGCTCGGAGTGATGCCCGCCGTTTGCGAGGCCGATGGCGCGGGATTGGCCGACGGCGGCCTCGCCTGAGGTGTCCTCGCTGTGGTGCGAGCGGCCGGCCTCCGGGCCGCAGGCCTTGTTGTCGCGACGCGCGGGGCATCGACGGTCACCGCCGGCAACGATGTCTGGGCGATCGCGTCTGACGACGTGAGGGACAGCGCACTGCCAAGCACAATGAGGC
>DAIMKE010000169.1:0-9070 GCA_036721875.1 Bradyrhizobium sp.
GCCCATGTTCTCCAGCTTTTTTGATTGCGTTGTCACGAATGAAGCGTCGACATGCAACGTCTTGGCGACAACGTTGACGGGGATTCCGTCGTTTGCATCTTCATGGTCGGAAATGGCCAACAAGATCTTCCACTGCGGGCCGCTGATGTTGAGGGCTCTTGCCCGAATGCGATGAAGTTTCTCAATGGAGAAATTAATCGAGATTATCTCCCAGGTTAGGCGTTTCAGCGCGTCCTGCTTGCGCTGAGCCGGTTTCGAAGACGCGGGCGAAGTTCCCTCCTTGGGCTTCATTCTTGCGAACTCTCAACGAACGAGATGGGTAAACGAACATGAAAACTACCGCAACTACATCCGGTGCGATCGAAAGCGGATGCCGTTGGCGACCTGCAGTTCTCTGACGTACTGTACGATCGACATGATCTGCTGTGCGCTCACCTGCGGTTGAGGCGGCATGTTGCCATAAGACCAGTGGTGCTGGCGCACGCCGTTCTGGGCCGCGAACACAAAGGCCGCATCGGCATGATGGCCTGGATTGTAGATGTCGTGCACCAATGGCGGACCGTGGTCCGTACCCGCCGCCTTCAGGCCGTGGCAAGGCGCACAATTCGTATCAAAAAGCGCCTTCCCCTCGCGCCCGGCGAAGGAGAGTTCTGGCTCCGTCACATCGACGATGTAGCTCTTGGGCTTTTCGGCCGGCGCGAGCAACTGCCACATAGTGACCGCCACCCCAGCGCCCAGCAGTGCGACAATGAGGTATTTGGGAGCGTTGGCGACAAATGTCATAGAGTTCTGTCTCTGGTCGTCGGGCTTGATTGTTGTCGCAGGCGTTCAATGCTCGCGGTAGCGAAAATGCGTTCCGACTCTAGAACCGTGTGCCCGCGCCGAACAAGCCAGATATGCCCACGCTCGATTGCACTTTCGCTCCAAATTCGCAGTCGTGACCGGTCGAGTTCCACCTCACCGGATCAAGATGGCGCGCTGCATTGTCTTGGGATCAGGGACGAGCGGCTGGCCAACTCATGCAGGCGGCCGCCAAGCAGTTTTGAGCTTAGAGGTTTGTCTCCCGGTCCTCACGCTTTCTCGAGGTTCTTGGCGTTTGCCGGCCTAGCGCTTCCCGATTGCTGTCTTAAGCAGGTTCAGGCTTTTCGAGTACAACGAGGTGGCAGCCGCATAATCCATTTGATTTTGAGCCGACTTCATCATTTCCTCCTCCAGACTGACTTGATTGCCTGCGGGACGGGTCTGGTAGCCACTTTTTGCGTTTTGACTCGGCCCTGCACCGCTTGAAATTGACGCCATATGGTTCGGCGCGGTCTGGAGCATGACAAGTGAAGCTGCCGGAACTCCGACGCCCCGGCCGGTTCGATCGAATTTGGTTCGACCAAATCCAGGGGTTTGAATTTGGGCGTATCTGAATTTGCGACGTTTTGTGCCAAAACGCGCTGACGCTCCTGGTGCCATTGCATTTTCGTGCGCAGCACGGACAGGGTGGAAATATCGTTGATTGCCATCGGCAGCCTCCTGCGGAGCTAGGCAGAAATTGCCGACTACATGGTTAATTTTTCGTTAATTGGCATTCGGCTCTTAAGAGAACCAGTGACTTGCACGAAATAACAAATGGCGGCGGTGAGCGCGGGACACAGCGGAGCATTTCCTCCAGGGCTGATACCGCAAAAAGCCGCAAAGCGAGGTGAACGGCTCCCCCATAATTTTCGTCGTAGCCGGCCTCTTTGTTTGGCTCAAAGAGAGACGACCGCCGGCTCATGAGGCGAACCCGCAGGCCGGCGGTCTAAGCTCGGTGGGCGTCTGGGAACGGCCGAGCCTGTGAAGAAACTAGCATTTTCTCGAGAAAGCCGTCACTGCTCGCTGCCAAATTGCGTGGACAGACAGAGCTAGAAAGGCCGCCTCACCCTGGGGGTGTTGGCCGCAGTAGAAGCTTTGGTCGGCCGCCGCCTCCCATCGCCGCGCTCGCTTGAGCAATATCTCGTGCCTGGCTCCGGCGCCATTTTCCCGGCCTCAGTTCGATCCGCCAGCGCACGGTCTATCAACCGCTTGCAGTCCGGTAAGCTTTCGCGAATCCACTTCTTTGACGCTCCATTTGTAAGCTCGTAATCCGCAGCTCGTCTCTTTGCACTAAATACAGCTTGTGTCTGTTGCTTATGCCCGCTTCGATTGTTAACCACATCTAACCCGCCGAACTCGACCGTTGAAGAATATTTCAGGTCGGGTGCGGGGTGTGGATGCCAAGGCACAGCTCTTCGTGACGCCCGCAACGACGCGCGGTTGCGCTATGGCCAATGCCTGTTTGGCATACATGGCGCGACCAGCCTCAGTAACAGGCTAAAAGACCCAGCAATCTGCGATTAAAACCAGGAGCGTAGCCCCACAACAAACCTTGTTGAGCCGCTGTCTTTGCCTGAACTCCTCGCGTACGCAGCTGTATTCCCAAGCTTCTGATCGTAGGAGACGCCGATATAAGGGGCAAATTCCCGGCGGAATTCATATCGCAGCCTTAGGCCTAGTTCGGCGTTGGAAAGGCCTGCTCCGACGCCAATATCCTGCGAGTTCTGAGCCGCAAAATTCAATTCGGCGCGCGGTTGCAGAACCAACTGTTGCGTCAACAGCAAATCATAAGATCCTTCGAGCCGGGCGAGCAGCTCTCCTTTGTTCGAAACAAAGAGAGCTCCCTCGAACTCGAACCAATACGGAAAGAGCTGCTGCACGCCTAACGTCAGATAGGCCCGCGAGGGATCGGGTTTGAAATCGTAGCGAATACCTGCCTGCACGTCTGTGTAAGGTGCCACGGCTCGCGAATAGAGCAACTGGACTTCGGCGCTGTCGAGACCTTCGCGACGGCTGCCATCGCCTTGGCTTTTGACAACGAATCGGTTGATATCGCCGCCCAGCCAAGCCTGTCCATCCCAGCGGTAACCGCCGGGCTGGCCCAATTGAAATTCAGCGATGTTGAAAAACACCTTCGAGTATACTCCGCCGCCCTGCTCTTGACGGAGTTCGCGCCGCGCCTCAGCCATCTGCGCGGGATCGTAATAATAATCCGCAGCATGGTCTGGCGGCGGCGGAGGAGGCGGCGAGTGAGGAATGGACGCCGCGGCGGGCGCGGCATTTTTTCCCTTGGTCTTCATCCCGGGCATTTGCATGCCTGACATTGATCCATCCTGAGCGCCTTGCGAGTTCGGCGACGTCTTTGCAGATGCCGCTCCTTTTGCGGCGCTCTTTTTTTTTGGCGCAACAGCGGCAGCCGGCTTGTTAGCGGGCATGCTCATACCCGGCATATTGCCACTCATTTGGGCTCCGGCTGGAACGCTGCACGTTCCCAGCCCGGCCGCCGCCAAGATCAGCACGGACCTGTTCATGCGTTATCGCCTGTGAGTGGCCGCACACTGAACACCTGAAACATGCCCGCATGCATGTGGTAGAGCATGTGGCAGTGAAAGGCCCAGTCACCCGGTTCGGCAGTGATGTCGAAGCTTACTTTTCCACCTGGCAACACGTTGACCGTATGCTTGCGTGGCCTGTGGTTTTCGGGAGCGCCATTCACCACTTCGAAGAAATGACCGTGCAGGTGGATGGGATGGAGCATCATCGAATCGTTGATCAACGTCACACGAACACGCTCGCGTTTTCGGAACGTGTAGGGTTTGGTGGTTTCGCTGAACTTTTCCCCATCAAAGCCCCACATGAACTTTTGCATGTTGCCGGTGAGGTGGATGTCGAGCGCCCGGGTCGGGGTGCGAGGGTCGGGATTGCGCTCAAGGGCAATCAAATCCCGATACGTCAGGACCCGATGCCCTACGCTTTCAAGCCCCATGCCGGGATCCCCCGTTCGATCTTGCGGCATGGGCGCAATCGTCTGGACGCCAGGCCCCATCTTGACGCCTGGTGCATTTTTGGGATCGCGCATATCCATTTCGGGGCCGCTCATCAGGTCTGAACCGCGCGGCTTTTGCGGAGCCATTCCAGGCGGAGTGGATGATGACATTCGCGCCATGCCCGACTTACCGGACATCCCCGACATGCCCTGCATGCCGCCTGATTGCTGCATTCCCTGTTTGGCTTGAGCGCCCGTTTGGACGCCCTTGGACATGCCCGACATCCCGGACATCCCGCTACTGTTCGATCCTGTTGATTTGTCCATGTCCCCCATATCCATGGAAGACATGTCCATTCCCATGTCCTTCATTGTCGCCAGCGGTCGCTCACGAAGCGGCGGGACCGGCGCCGTCATCCCCAGCCTGGGGGCCAGCGTGGCGCGCCCCATTCCGGAGCGGTCGACTGCCTCAGAGACGATCGTGTAAGCTTTATCGTCCATCGGCTGGACGGTGACGTCGTAGGTTTCGGCGTTGCCGATCTGGAATTCATCTACGCGAACCGGCCGCACCATCTGTCCATCGGCGGCGACAACTGTCATATGCAGGCCGGGTATCCGCACGTTGAACACCATCTGCGCGCCGGCATTGATGAACCTTAAGCGGATGCGCTCACCTCGCCTGAACAAACCCGTCCAGTTATCTTCCGGTCCATACCCGTTGATCAGGAACGTGTATATCGCACCTGTGACATCGGAAATATCGGTGGGGTCCATCAGCATCTTGGCCCACTGAAGTCTCTCGGCCAACGTCTGGTCCCGGCCCGCGAGCAAACTGGCGACAGTTTGCCGCTGATAGTTGAATACACCGCCCTCCTGCTTCAACCGCTGGATGATCATCTCTGGAGATAGGAAGCTGAAGTCCGAGAGCATCACCACATACTCTCGATCGTATTGGACGGGATCAACGCCCTTTGGATCGATGACGATCGGGCCGTAGAGCCCGACCTGCTCCTGAAAGCCGGAGTGGCTATGGTACCAATAAGTTCCGCTTTGGACGACGGGAAACTCATAGACGAAGGTGCTGCGGGCCGGGATTCCCGGAAAGGTCACGCCGGGCACGCCATCCATGCGGAATGGAACCAGCATGCCATGCCAATGGATGGAAGCGGCTTCGTCCATGCGGTTTGTGACAGCGATGCGGACTCGTTGTCCCTCTTTCAAGCGCAAAATCGGACCTGGCACAGTTCCATTTATTGTGATCGCGGAACCTGCTTTGCCGTTGATCGGCCAGGCCGCCCTGTCGAGGGTCAGATCGATGCTGCTTCCGGAAACCTCTGAGAGCCGGCTTGCAGGATGGAAGGGGCCGCTTTGCGCCCAACTCGGCAGGGCTGACGAAGCTAAGCCGGCAGCGCCGGACAGTGAGGCGAGCCGGAGTAGATGGCGACGGCTGAGCTCGTTCAAGGTCCAATCTCCTTAAGGGATGCGGGCTGAACTGTTCGTTCGGTAGGCGCGCGATGGTGAGAGTACTCGGATGGGGAGCCTTGGTCTCAATAACATGCAGCAAGAATCCCGAGAGCGGCGGCTTCGCGAGGAGATTCTGGCTGGATGTGATCGCTTAGCCACACACTGGCCACGAAGCGTCAAAGGAACAGCGCAAGATTGGAAGAGTTGGCTGGCAGCATTCCTGTGCGCTGAGCAGGCGCAAGACGAGGTTTTGCTATTGGAGATGACGCAACATGGCATCGGGCGGAATTAAGGAAAGCGGCTCAGTCGTTCTCATCACCGGCGCCAGTGGATTCATCGGCCGCGGGATTATCGGACGCTTGGGCCGACAATATACGCTAGTCGGTCTGGACCGTGCGGGCCCCCCTCACCCTCCCTCTCCAGCGAATGTCATCGACTTCGACTTGACGTCAGAAGAGAGCGTGAAAGCAGGCCTTAACGAGCTGCAGAGGCGTTTCGGAAAGCGGATCGCTTCCGTCGTGCACCTGGCAGCTTATTACGACATATCGGGTGACCCAAACCCGCTATATGAACGGGTGACGGTTGAAGGAACACATCGCCTGATCGATGCACTACAATCATTCCAGGTCGAACAGTTCGTGTTTGCCAGCACGATGCTTGTCTACAAGGCAACAGACCGGCCCGATGCAAAAATCAGGGAAGACTCTCCGATCGAGCCGTCATGGGCCTATCCGGAGTCGAAGGTCAGAACCGAGACGGTGCTGCGCGAACGGCATGGTCACATCCCCGTGGTCATGCTTCGGATCGCCGGCGTTTACGATGATCTCGGCCATTCACCTTTCATCGCCGAGCAGGTGTCGCGAATTTATGAGCACCGCGCGACGGCGCATATCTATCCCGGCATGCTTTGCGCCGGGCAGTCCTTCCTGCATCTTGATGACTTAGCGAACGCGATCGCTCGGCTGATCGAGCGAAGAGATCGCCTTCCCACCGAATTGCCGCTCCTTGTGGGCGAACCCGATGCGATTGGCTACGCCGAAGTGCAGAACATCATCGGCGAGGCGCTGCATGGCGAGGATTGGACGACTATTCGCGTCCCCGAGACCCTGGCGCTTGCCGGATCGTGGCTTCAGACCGAAGTCTTGGGGGATGATCAATTCATCAAGCCCTGGATGGTCGAGCAGTCAAGCGCTCACTATGTACTCGATATATCGCGCGCGCGGCAGTTGCTGGATTGGCAGCCGCGACATTCATTGCGACAGACATTGCCAAAGATCATCGATGCGCTGCGCCGTGATCCGACCGCATGGTACAAAGCCAACAAGCTCAATCCCGCGCTCGTGGCGTGGTACGGACAGCGTCCGGCGCCGGCCCAGTCAGGCAATGAAAAGAAGGATGCGCATGGCGCCGCCCAGGCCTCTGCGCCCCCTCACCATGGGACGGATCATGCCACTCGAAGCGGCCACGACCACATGTCGAAGATGAAAGACGAAGAGCGGCGCACGCGATGGGCGCATTACGCGAACGTGGGGCTGGGTCTTTGGCTGGCTGCCAGTCCCCTGGTTTACGACGCTATGCGTGCAGATAGCATCAATACAAATGTTCTCGTCGTGTCTCTGGACCGGGACCTGCCTTCGCTCGAGTGGCGGACGAGCTTGCTCCTCGCGAGCGATGTGATCAGCGGGCTCTTGATTGCCTGCTTCGGCGCGCTTTCGCTCTCGAGCAGAACGGCCTGGTGGGCGCAATGGGCAGCGGCGGCTGTCGGTTTATGGCTGTTATTCGCGCCCCTCTTGTTTTGGAGCCCGAGTGCCGCGCAATACAATAACGATCTCCTGGTAGGAGCGCTGGTCATTTCGTTCGCGGTGCTCGTGCCCATGATGCCTGGGATGAGCATGGCCGGCATGATGGACCCCAAAGTAATTCCCCCCGGCTGGACTTATTGCCCATCCACGGGCGCACAGCGGCTGCCTATAGCCGCAATGGGCCTCATTGGCCTGATTATCGCCCGCGTGCTGACGGCATATCAGCTCGGACATGTGGACCACGTCTGGGAGCCATTCTTTTCCGGCAATCCCAATGATCCAAGGAACGGCACCGAGGAGATTATCACGTCTACTGTTTCCAAGGCATGGCCCATTCCGGATGCCGGCCTTGGGGCTGTCGCCTATACGCTTGAAATCTTAATGGCTGTCATGGGGGGCCGCGACCGCTGGCGTACGATGCCCTGGATGGTGACGTTCTTCGGCATTCTCGTCATTCCCTTGGGCGTCATCAGCATCTACTTCATCATTATCCAGCCCATCGTCATCGGGACCTGGAGCACGCCAGCACTTATTGCAGCGCTTGCGATGCTCATCATGATTCCATTCGCATTGGACGAAGTCATCGCGATGGGCCAATTTCTGTACTGGTCCAGTTGCCGGGGCAAGCCGCTCATTCGCACTTTCTTTAGGGGCGATGCCGTGGATGCCGGGGCAGAGGATCGATCGGATGGGCTGGCGAGCTGGGGCGCATTCTGGACCGATACAATGCGGGGCGTCTGCGTGCCTTGGAATCTCGCTGGCTGCATGGCCATCGCCGTGTTTCTGATGTTCAGCCGACTTATCTTCGGCACGACCAACGCGATGGCTAACAGCGACCATTTGATGGGGGCCCTTACGCTGACCGTCGCAATTATTGCGACCGCGGAGGTGGCGCGTATTCTGCGACTATTGATCGTGCTTTTCGGAGCTTGGCTGATCGCAGCGCCATGGATTCTGGATGGGGCAACGAGAACGGCGTCCTGGAGTAGCGTCTTCCTAGGTGTCGCATTAGCTATTCTTAGTCTGCGGCGTGGCAAGAGAACCCGCGAACACTACGCTGGTTGGGACCGCTTCGTCATCTAGCATCAACCGAAAGGGAGCGCCCAAGTCCAGGAGACCGCTCGGCCTAGCGAGGTGCGATTGAGATGAAACGTCATCGCGCTATGATTTATTGAGCATGATCGTTCCCCTTCGACTTCTCAGGATCATGCTCACATATGAAAAGGGCGGCATGCTCCATATGAAGTCGTCCGTTAAGAAAACCGATTTGAGCTGTGAGCGGTCGCTGGCGGCCGCGATGAGCGTGGTCAGGATCAGGCACCAAAGAGCCCTCGGCCAGGCGAGGATGCGACGGAAGTTGTGGCCGACGGGGAGAGGATGACGTTGGCCGCATCGCCGAGGCGGCCTTTGAGGTAGCAGCGGCCGAGGTGACCATCGGTCTTCAAGTGCCCGATGATCAATGGCCGAGCGGCGGCGCAGCTCGCGCTCGATGACACCGAAGACGCCGCGCTTCTGGCCGGAGATGAAGACGCGACGACGATTTTGCGCGTGGTGGCCACGGTATCCCTTGTCGACATAGGCCCGCTCGATCGCACAGCCGGTGAGTGTCTCGGTGCGGTCGATGACGTCCGCAAGGTGTGACCGTCGTACGCATTATCTGGTAGCGCCCTGGCGTGCAGCACGAATAGAGCGCCGGGAGAGGCTTTGACACCGAACTCGTAAGCGCGGCTGCCTTGGCCCTTGCCGATTGCACTCGACCTCCGGAGCGTGGAAGGAATAAAGCTTCTAGCCGCGCTGGCGCTGCTGCTGCGAGCGGATCTGGGAGGCCCGGCCGAGCGGGAGGGCGACGGCATTCTCGAGCGCGGTCTGACCTTCGATCTTGCGGCGAATATCGCGGATGATCCGGCCCAGCGTAAGCGAAGCTTTGTCCCCATTTGATTGATGGGTTTCCCCTCGGTTTGTGGTCTGCGATTCT
>DAIMKE010000170.1:0-8959 GCA_036721875.1 Bradyrhizobium sp.
CGCCTGACGGATCGCCAGAAATTCCCGAGTGGAAATAGGTGCCGTCGCCGAGATTGGCGAAGATGTGGTTTTCGTTGGTGAAGGGCGCGATGCCGACCCACGGCACGCCCTCGCCGCCCATATGGGTAAAGGTCTCGGTCGAGCGGTCCATCCACAGCGCCATGAAATGGCAGCCGATGCCGGCCAGCGCGCGGCTGCCTTCGGGGACTTTCGTCGAAGTGTTGTGGGGACAGCCGGAGCAGAAATACGGGGTGCGGGAAACGGGCGCGACCGCCTGCATCTGGGTCGCCTGACGGTCATTGAACCAGTCGGCCTTGGCGCGGAGCATCTCCTTGATCTCGGGGTTAAGATCGAGCTTGAGAAGCCGCTCGGTCAGCGAGGTCGCAAGCGAGGCGACGCTGAGTTCGGCGGCAAACGTGAGGAAACGCTTGTCGTGGTCGTCCATCTTGCCGACGATGCGCGGGCGGACGTCGTCGCGCCAGTTGAACAGCTCCTGCTTGACCTGGTTCTCGACGATCTCGCGGCGCTCTTCGACGATGAAGATTTCCTCGAGGCCCACGGCGAACTGCCGCACGCCTTCCGGCTCCAGCGGCCAGGGCATGCCGATCTTGTAGAGGCGAAGTCCGATCTTGGCGGCGACCTCCTCGGTGATCCCGAGCTCGCGCAGCGCCTGGCGGATGTCCTCGTAGCTCTTGCCGGACGCCATGATGCCGTAGCGGGCATTCGGCGAATCCATGGTGATGCGGTTGATCTTGTTGGCGCGCGCAAAGGCGATCGCGGCATAGCCCTTGTAGTCCTGCAGCCGCAGGTCCTGCGCGTAGCGGTCATCGGGCCAGCGCAGATTGAGTCCGCCCGGCGGCATCTCGAAATCGGTCGGGATGACGAAGGGGGTCATCTCGTCTGACAGGTCGACCTCGGCGGTGGTCTCCACCGTCTCGGTGATCACCTTCATGCCGACCCAGCAGCCGGAGTAGCGCGACATCGCGATACCCAAAAGGCCCATCTCGATCATCTCGTGGATGCTGGAGGGGTAGAGATAAGGCATCAGCGCCGAGATGAAGGCGTGGTCGGACTGATGCGGCACGGTGGAAGATTTGGCGCCGTGGTCGTCACCGGCGAGGCAAAGGACGCCGCCGTTCTTCGCCGAGCCCGCGGTGTTGGCGTGGCGGAACACGTCGCCGCAGCGATCGACGCCGGGGCCCTTGCCGTACCAGATGCCGACCACACCATCATATTTGGCGCCGGGCGACAGGCTGAGCTGCTGCGAACCCCACACCGCGGTCGCCGCGAGATCCTCGTTCACGCCGGGCTGAAACTTGATGTTGTATTCGTCGAGATGCTTGCGGGCGGCGAACAGCTGCTGGTCGTAGCCGCCGAGTGGCGAGCCGCGGTAGCCGGAGATGAAGCCCGCAGTGTTCAGCCCCGCTGCGCGGTCGCGTCGGATCTGCGCCATCGGCAGGCGGACCAGCGCCTGAATCCCGGTCAGGAAGATGTGGCCGGAGCCCTGGGTGTATTTCTGATCGAGACTGATTGGACCCTGGTTGATTCCCATTTAAGCCCTCGTTGCCTCTTGAGCTCTGGATCGAGCTGCCTGTTTTTTAGCTAGTCATCTGAACTCGTTAGAACCAGTCTATGTCGGATTTTCCGCGCCGCGCACCACAAATCTCGGCCAAAGTGCCGCGCTTTCGAAGATCGCAACTTCGTGCCGGGAATAACGCTGCCCCTTTTCGTTTTGTGTCGCAGGCCTACCCTGCGGCGAAATGGCGTGACGTCGCCATGCACCGCGCTTCGGGCTATAACGCCTGAAGGGGCCAATGGGTGCAGGGACGACATGCGGACGATTCTCGCCGGCTTGCTTTTGTGCACTGCGTTCGCCGTTGGCAGCGCACATGCCCAGCTCAAGGAAGAGCCGACGGCGGAGGATATCGCGCGCGGCAAGGCGCTGACGGAGGCCGGCGGTTGCGCAGCCTGCCACACCGCCGATCCCGCGAAGCCGTTCGCGGGAGGCAAGCGGATCGACACGCCGTTCGGCGGCATCTACACGGCCAACCTGACGCCGGACCGCGATACCGGCCTCGGTGCGTGGAGCGACGACGATTTCTACCGCGCGCTGCGGTTCGGCGTGGCCCCCGACGGCTCGCGCTACTACCCGGCGTTCCCCTACCCGAACTTCACCAGGCTGACGCGCCAGGACATCCTGGCCATCCGCGCCTATCTGGCGACGCTGGCGCCGGTGCAAAATGCACCGCGTGCGCCAGAGCTGCGCTGGCCGCTGAACTATCGCGTCGTGATGCGCGGCTGGAACTGGCTGTACTTCAAGCCGGGCATCATCATGCCGGATCAACAGAAGAGCGCCGAATGGAATCGCGGGCGCTATCTGGTCGAGGGCGCCGGCCATTGCGGCGCCTGCCATACGCCGAAGAACATGTTCGGCGCCGACAGACGCGACCAGGCGCTCGGCGGCAACCTCGTGCAGGGCATCCTGGCGCCGCGGCTCGATGCGGATCCGAACAGCGGGCTGAAATCCTGGAGCGTGGAAGACATCGCTGCGTATCTGCAAAGCGGCCGCAACGGAAAGAGCCATGCCGGCGAACTGATGGCGAAAGTCGCGGTCAATTCGACGCCGAAGACGAGCGATGCGGATGCCCGCGCCATCGCGGTCTACCTGAAGGATCTGCCGGCAGTCGCGCCGTAAGTGATCATGTCCCGGACGCGGTGCAGCGCAAGGCGCTGCTCCGCTGAGCCGGGACCCACGCCGCCGCAACAATGGACCCCGGAACAGCAGCGCATCACGCCGCAAGGCGCGCTGCGCAGCATCCGGGGAACGTCAGCATTCACCTTTGATCGCCGCTGAACACGAATTTCGGCATTTCCCATTTGTAGCGGATCGCCAACAGCCGCAGCGTCAGGCCGAGCGCGAAGGTCAGCGCGGTCCAGAGTTCGTCATTGAGCTTGAGGCCGAAGGCGGTGGCATAGAACAGCCCCGTCACCACGGAGACGCTGGCATAAAGTTCGGCGCGAAACAGCAGCGGCACGTCGTTGCAGAGAATGTCGCGCAGCACGCCGCCGGCGCAGCCGGTGATCATGCCCGCCACGATCACGATCGGCAGCGACGCGTTCATCTGCCAGGCGACATCGCAGCCGGCCATGGTGAACACCACGAGCCCGATCGCATCGAGCACAAGGAACGCGACGTTGAGCCGGTGCACGTGCCGTGCGATCAGGATGGTGAGGAACGCCGCCACCGCGGTGAGCCCGAGATAGGACGGGTTCTGCACCCAGACCAGCGGATAGTGCCCGAGCAGCACGTCGCGGATGGTGCCGCCGCCAAGCGCGGTAATGCAGCCGAGCATGCAGACGCCGGCCCAGTCCATGCTGCGGCGTCCTGCGGCGAGCGCTGCCGTCATCGCATTCGAGGCCAGCGCCACATAGGTCAGCATATGCAGCACGGTATCGCTGGGCGGCAGGCTCCACATCGCATCCTCGCATTGCAGCTATGAGCACGGAACCGGGAATCACCGGTTCCATCATGAACGCCCTGCAACATTGGCGCGGAACATCCGCGCACGCCAGCCATTGTCTCGGCACTTATCTGGGGCGCTACAGGAGGAACACTTTCATGGCATACCAACCCAATCCGAACGATCCAACTCGCGCAGGCCTGAGCGAGGACGAAATGCGGCATCAGGCCCGTCTCAACAGGCTCGATAGTGACCTGCAGGCCGATCCCGAACTCGCCGAAGGCCGCGCTAGCGGCGCGAAAGTCGCGGTGTTCGCGCTCGCCATCGCCGTGGTCCTGGGTGCCGTGTTCTATGGCCTGAACAACACCAGCGTGAACAACGCCGGCACCGCGCCGCCCAGCCAGACCGCGCAGCAGACGCAGCCGGCCAATCCGGCGCCGCCTCCCGGCATGCGTGACGTGACGCCGCGCAGCAACAGCGAGCCTGGCACGACCACGGGCGCGGCGACCAATCGCCCGACGGCGCCCGCACAGAACCCGACCGGCTCCGAGGTCGATCGCGCCAAGCAGTAACAGTCAATCTGGAACATCACGCGCAGCGGGCCTGGTTGGCCCGCTGCCCCTTTGTGCCCACGCCAGCTAGCCGAACATCTTGTTGAGCTCGCCGCCGGGATAGCCGTTGGCGAATTCGCCGAACGTCCCCTGCTCGGCCATCTCCTTCGATGCTTTCATGAAGCCGGCCCACGCCATCCGCGCCAGCGCGCCGCCGACGCTGATGCGGCGGACGCCGAGGGCGCCTGCGTCCTTCAGCGACGGTCCCGCCGCGCCGACCAGCAGATTGACCGGCCTAGGATGCACCGCCTTCACCACGGTGGAAATCTCCTCCGCGGTCGAAATGCCGGGCGCATAGAGGCAATCGGCGCCGGCCTCGGCGTAAGCCGTGAGCCGGTCGATGACGAGTTTCATATCCTTCTGCCCGCGCAGGAACGCCTCGCAACGGCCGGTGAGCAGGACGCCGCTGTTGTCGGCATCGATCGCCTGGCGCGCCGCCCTGATGCGATCGACCGCAAGCGCACGGTCGAACAACGGCTTTGCGCTGTCGCCGGTAAAGTCTTCGATCGAAAGGCCGGCCACACCGGTCTTGACGGCGCGCGCGACGTTGACGCCGACCTTGTCCGGCTCGTGCGCGAAGCCGTCCTCGAAATCGGCATTGACGGGAATATCGACCGCCGCGCAGATCGCGGCCAAATGCGTGCAGACGTCGTCGACAGTGACGCGGTTGTCCGGCTTGCCGATGGTCCATGCAAAGCCGGCGCTGGTCGACGCCAGCGCCTTGAAGCCGAGATGCTGCAAGGCTTTTGCGCTGCCGACATCGAACGGATTGGGGATGATGAAGCATCCGCTCTCGTGCAATTTCCTGAATGCGGCGCGCTTGTCAGCAGTTGTCAGCATGGTCGCTTCCTTCCCTGTTTGTTTGCGCCGCGCAACATAATGGCGCAGCGCCCCTTCTGCCAGCGCTTCACGCCACGACCTTGCGCAGGAACGTTCGCTCTTCGGCCAGGATGAACTGGTTCTGCTCGGCAAACTCGAAATTGGCCTTGCCTTCCTCGTCGCTTCGCAATCGCGCCCGATAGCTCTCGTAAGCGGCGAGGCTTTCGAATGAGATCAGCGCAAAGGCGATGTTGTTGGTGCCCTCATGCGGCATCCAGTAGCCGACGAGATCCCCGCCGCATTTCGGGATGATGGTGAGCCAGTTCCTGGAATACTCCTCGAACATCGCTCGCTTGAATGGATCGAGCCGGTAGCGGATGAAAACGGTAACGGTCATGCGGGGCTCCTGCGTTTCCCCGTCATTGCGAGCGCAGCGAAGCAATCCATAGCGCCGCAAGCTGAGGGATGGATTGCTTCGCTGCGCTCGCAATGACGGAGCCCAGTTTCGAGAGCGGACAATACCCGCTTGCCCTACCACGATGCTTCGGCTAGCATCGAACTATGAAAGCAGGTCCCGACATCGCCGTGGTCGCTTCGCTGGTGGGAGATCCCGCGCGCGCGAACATGCTGACCGCGCTGATGACCGGCCGCGCGCTGACCGCGGGCGAGTTGGCGCAGCAGGCCGGGATCACGCCGCAGACCGCGAGCTCGCACCTCGCCAAGCTTGAGGCCGGCGGGCTGATCGAGCCGGAAAAGCAGGGCCGCCATCGCTACTACCGGCTCACCGGTCCCGATGTCGCCGGCGTACTGGAGGGACTGGCGGGCCTTGCCGAGCGCGCCGGTCACACGCGGGTGCGGACGGGGCCGAAGGAGCCGGCGCTGCGCCGGGCGCGGATCTGCTACGACCATCTTGCCGGCGATCTCGGCGTGCAGATGCTCGACAGCATGAAAGCACAGCGGCTGGTCCGGCAGAGCAAGCAGACCATCGAACTCACCGGCGAAGGCAAGCGCTTCATGGCAAGCGCGCTGCAGATCGATGCCGATGCGCTGGCTCACCCGCGCAGACCCGTGTGCAAGGCCTGCCTCGACTGGAGCGAACGCCGCCACCACCTCGCCGGCACGCTGGGCGCTGCCGTCATGAACCGCTTCACCGAATTGAACTGGGCCGCGCGCGACCCCGCCCCGGGCAGCCGCGTCGTCAACTTCACCCGGACCGGCGAGAAACGGTTCACCGCGCTGTTCGGAAACGGCCCGGAATGATCCTGACGTCTTGAACTTTTGCGGCCTGAGCGCAGACCAAGCGAGGCACGCATTTCACGATACCGGGCATATTCATGTTCCATTCAGGTCTGCGTGCCTAGGTTCCATCCGTGCCACCTGACGGCCATCAACGGGAGAAAATATGAAATACCTTTTCGCAGCAGCAGTTTTGGTCGCGGGCACGTTTGCCAGCTTCAGCGCCGCGAACGCCGCAGGCGGATGCGGCCCCGGCTGGCATCGCGGTCCCTATGGCGGCTGCCAGCCCAACCGCCGGGTCGTCGTGGTTCGGCCTGCGCCGGTTTACGTCGCTCCGGCTCCGGTCGTCGTGGTGCGGCCCGGCCCGCGCGTGTGCCCCTACGGCACCGTGTGGCGCAATGGACGCTGCCGCGGCTGGTAAGTTCTGAATTCCGACAAGAGCCCCGCGCGATGCGGGGCTTTTTTTGCGGCTTGTTATTGCTGCGTTGGTTGACCGCCGTAGCGATGCCGAAGATCGAATAACGAAATGAAGGCAGGGAATCCTCGGCAGCCCTGCCCTCGATCTGGCGCTGATCACCAGTAACGGCGACGCCAGTAACGACGGCGGCGACGGCGCCAGTGGCGACGACGCCAGCCGTAAGACCTGTACCTGCGGCGGCGCCAACTCCTGCGCCGCCAGCCCCAGTGCCGTCGGCCCCAGCGCACTTCTTCCGGCGTGAGGCGATCGACTTCATCGCCCGAAGTCACGGCAGGCTGCGCATCCGGATTGGCGGGGAGCTTGCCGTCGTCAACGAGCGGCGCGGGCATCAGCGGCGCCGCCTGCGCGCTGGCGGCGAGCGCGGCACCGCCGGCGACAAATCCAAGCGCGAGTTTCAGAAAGTCCCGGCGTTCCATGACCCCTCCTCCTCGTTTGACCGACGCGAGGAAGAGAGTGTCGATGCCGTCAGATGAATGTCCGCTGAACTGCCCGTTCAGCTTTGTGGCTGCGGTATGTCTCGGCGCGAGATTCTTGTTTTGACGCGTTTTCAAACGCGAACCGGCTTCCACTTCGCTCGAAAAGCGCTATGGCTACGCGACAAGTTCCTCCGCCAGCACCAGCGCCTCGCGCGTGCGCGTCACGTCGGGCCAGTCGCGGTTGAAATCGTCGATCAGGCGCTTCAGGTGCGGCCCCTCCATCGCACGATCGAGCGCCGCCTGGTCGGAAAACTGATACATCGCGTGATGCAGCGATGGCTCGGTGAGGCTCCAGTAGCGCCACGCCTTCACGGCGCCGAACGATTTCACCGCATCCGGCAGATGCTCGCGCGAATACCAGGCGTCGAACGCATGGCGTTTGCCCGGATCTGATACGGTGGCGCGAACGACGAAAAAGGCTGCAGGCATTTCATTCTCCCTCGAATTTTCTTTGATGGATGGTGGGCACGCTGCGCTTGGCCCACCCTACACGACCAACACAATCTTCAACACGCAACTGTCACATGCTCCGTGATATCAAGGCCGCGCGCAACGCGTTATCCGAGGACCCTCCCATGCCTGCCCGCCACCGTTCCGTGCTGACCGCGCTGCTGTCTCTCGCCACGATGCTGCCTGCCGCAGCGCAGGATGTCGCCCTGCCGCGCGAGCCGCAGATCGGGCCGCGGCCGTTTTACCTGGTCGACAAGATGAAGGACGGTCCGCTGAAGACGCAGCTTGCCCAGTGCACCGGCCCCTTCCGCAAGACCGACTTTTCCATCGGCCACCGCGGCGCGGCGCTGGAGTTCCCCGAGCATACCCGCGAATCCTATATCGCGGCAGCCCGCATGGGCGCCGGCATCATCGAATGCGACGTGACGTTCACAAAGGACCGCGAACTGGTCTGCCGGCATTCGCAATGCGACCTGCACACCACCACCAACATCCTGTCGGTGCCGGCGCTCGCGGCCAAGTGCACGCAGGCCTTCAGTCCGGCCGATCCCGCCACCGGCAAGAAGGCATCGGCCAAATGCTGCACCTCCGACATCACGCTGGCGGAATTCAGGACGCTCGCCGCGAAGATGGACGGCTTCAACCCGGATGCGAAGACACCGGAGGAATACCAGAACGGCACGCCACGCTGGCGCACGGACCTTTACGCCAACTCCGGTACGCTGATGACGCATGACGAGAGCATCGCGCTGATCAAGAGCATGGGCGCAAAGTTCACGCCCGAACTGAAGGCGCCCGAGGTGCCGATGCCGTTCGACGGCGACTACACCCAGGAGAAGTACGCGGCCCAGATGCTGGACGCCTACAAGAAGGCCGGCGTTTCGCCCGAGCAAGTGTTCGCCCAAAGCTTCAATCTTGCCGACGTCCTGTTCTGGATCAAGACCGAGCCGGCGTTCGGAGCGCAGGCGGTCTATCTCGAGGACCGCTACGAGAAGCAGGGGCTCGACCCCAATAAGCCCGAGACGTGGAAGCCCTCGATGGCGGAATTGAAAGCGCAGGGCGTGAAAATCCTGGCACCGCCAATCTGGACCATGCTGGCGCTGAACGAGCGCAAGGAAATCGTGCCGTCCGAATACGCCAAGGCCGCGAAAGCCGCCGGCCTCGACCTGATCGGCTGGTCGCTGGAGCGCGACGGCCCGCTGCACAAGGGCGGCGGTTTCTATCACCGCTCGGTCAGGAGCGCGATCGACCGCGACGGCGACACAATGACCGTGCTCGACGTGCTGGCAAAGCAGGTCGGCATCCGCGGCATGTTTTCGGACTGGCCCGCGACGACGACGTTCTATGCGAGTTGCACGGGGATCAAGTGAGGAATTTGTAGGGTGGGTTAGCACTACTGAGTCAAGCGGTCGCAGGCCTTGAGGCCGT
>DAIMKE010000171.1:0-8881 GCA_036721875.1 Bradyrhizobium sp.
CGCCGCCGCAGTGCGCTGCGCCGCTGCCGTTCTTGCGCAGCGCTTCGCAATCCGGGTGATAGACGAACCCGTTGGCGACATTGAACTTGCTGTCGAGGGCAAACAACAGCGGCAGCCGCGTCGGACTGACCGGATCGATATTCTCGTACTTGCAGCAATACCACCAGACACGGCGCAGGCCTTCGTTGCTCTTGCGATGCTCGCTGAGGACGACGGCGGGCGCATGGTGGAGGAAGCCGCCGAACGCACGCCGGCAGAACGCGTCGTACTCGCGCGTGTAGAGGATGAATTCGTGCCAAAGGTCGTCGGCGACCTGCGAGGGCATCGAGACATAGCGCTTGCCGCTCATGAGATAGGCGAGGAAAAATTGCCGCAGGCCGCGCGACACCAGCGCGCTGTCCTTGCGCTGAAAAGCCGGGTGATGCTTCTCCAGCCGATCAAGCAGCCCGCGCGGCCAGCGATAGGTCCGGATGAATTCGGCCCTCCTAAGCTGCAGCCATTTCGGCACGATCACGCCGAGCACGATCACGCTGGCAACGAACAGCACGAACCCTATTTCAGATGACAACGGAGCGGCTCCGATTGCGGCGGGCTACAGGCCGCGCATTGCGGCATACAGCGCGAAGGCGAACAGTGCCGCGGCGCCCAGCAGGAATCCGAGCACGAACATCCAGAAGCCGCGGCGGCGCGGCTTCTTCTCCACCGCCGGTTCGACGATCGGGGTTGCGACCATCGCGTGCTCGCGCTCGATCATGCGGCGCGCAACGTAGCTCGTAACCGCATCGACGATAACAGGCACATCATGCGACTCCGCGATCACGATGCGGCCGAAGCGGGTGTCCTGCACGAAACGGTAGATGCGCTTGTCCCGCCCCATCACGATGTGTGCTACCACGTCGATCCACAGCCGCGGCGTCTCTCCCTCGCTGACCCCGCGGTCGAACAGGTCGACCTGCGCGGGCACCTGCGCGAACAGGGGATCGAGCGCTTCGTTCATGATCTCGAGCCGGGCGACCTCGGCGTCGCGCAGTTCGACGACGACGCCGGTGCGATCGGCAGCCTCGATCCGGGCCTGCCGGAGCGCGTCGCGCAACCGCGTCGGTCGCGGATCGCGGGCCTCCTTGCCGGTATTTTGCGCGTCTGACATCGCCTGCCGCCTTTGTCCTGAAGGTGTGAGCTCACTTAACCTATCAGCAACCATAGTCGACACAAAGACTGTTTGTTTGCAAGGGGTTAGCGACCAATGGTGGCGGGAGCGTCGAGCTGCGGCCCCGGTCCCGCCCTTTCGCCGTCACGTAACGGATGAAGAAATGGCAAACGGCCCCACCCGGTTTTCCGGATGGGGCCGCTCGCCTTGGGCTTCCTCAGATATTATCAGGCAGAGATACGGGAGGGCTCTTCGACGATCGAAAAGCGCACGCCGGCCTTGTGACGGTTCTCTTCCGAGACCGCGCGCCAGGCATCCTCGGCCTCCTTGCGGGTCTTGAAGGGTCCCTGCACCTGGGCCGAGCCTTCCACGAGCTTGTGGAAGTTCATCGAACCGAACTCGCCGCCAATCACCCAGAAATTGCTCTTCGTCATGACTAGTCTCCTGCTGTTGACCGGCGCTTAGCCGAACTGGTTCATCGTGTTGTGGGCGCCGCCCGCCTTCAGGGCGGCTTCACCAGCGAAATATTCCTTGTGCTCGTCGCCGATATCGGAGCCGGCCATGTTCTGATGCTTGGCGCAGGCGATGCCCTGACGGATCTCCTGGCGCTGAACGTTCTTCACATAGCCCAGCATGCCCTGCTCGCCGAAATACTCTCTTGCGAGATTGTCGGTCGACAGCGCTGCCGTGTGATAGGTCGGCAACGTGATCAAATGGTGGAAGATGCCGGCGCGCTTTGCCGAATCGGCCTGGAAGGTGCGGATGCGCTCGTCGGCTTCGATGCCGAGCGGCGTATCGTCGTATTCCGGCTTCATCAGTTCGGCCCGGTTGTACTGGCTCACATCCTTGCCGGCTTCCTTCATCGCGTCGTAGACCTGCCAACGGAAGTTGATCGTCCAGTTGAACGACGGCGAGTTGTTGTAGGCCAGCTTAGCGTTCGGAACGACCTTGCGGATGCGGTCGACCATCTTTGCGATCTGTTCGATATGCGGCTTCTCGGTCTCGATCCACAGCAGGTCGGCGCCGTTCTGCAGCGAGGTGATGCTGTCGAGCACGCAGCGATCTTCACCCGTTCCGGCACGGAACTGGTAGAGGTTGCTGGCGAGGCGCTTCGGACGCATCATCTTGCCGTCGCGGTGGATGATGACATCGCCGTTCCGGGCATTGGCCGCGGTCACTTCCTCGCAATCCAGGAAGCTGTTGTACTGGTCGCCGAGGTCGCCGGGCTTGTGGCTCACGGCGATCTGCTGCGTCAGGCCGGCGCCGAGCGAGTCGGTGCGGGTCACGACGACACCGTCTTCGACGCCCAGTTCGAGGAAGGCGTGGCGGCAGGCGCGAATTTTCGCCAGGAACACCTCGTGCGGCACCGTCACCTTGCCGTCCTGGTGGCCGCACTGCTTCTCGTCCGAGACCTGGTTTTCGATCTGCAGGGCGCAGGCGCCCGCCTCGATCATCTTCTTGGCGAGCAGATAGGTCGCTTCCGCATTGCCGAAGCCGGCGTCGATGTCGGCGATAACAGGCACGACGTGGGTCTGGAAGTTGTCGACCTTTTCGATCAGTTCCTTTTCCTTCGCCTTGTCGCCTGCCTTGCGGGCGGCGTCGATGGCACGGAAGATGTCGTTGAGCTCGCGGGAGTCCGCCTGGCGGAGGAAGGTGTAGAGCTCTTCGATCAGCGCCGGCACCGAAGTCTTCTCGTGCATCGACTGGTCGGGCAGCGGCCCGAACTCGGAGCGAAGGGCTGCGATCATCCAGCCGGAGAGATACAGGTAGCGGCGATCGGTCTTGCCGCCGAAATGCTTCTTGACCGAAATCAGCTTCTGTTGCGCGATGAAGCCATGCCAGCAACCCAGCGACTGGGTGTACTTGGTGGGATCGGCATCATAGGCGGCCATGTCGGCGCGCATCAGCGCCGCGGTGTAGCGGGCGATGTCGAGGCCGGTCTTGAAGCGGTTCTGCAGGCGCATGCGCGCCACGGCTTCGGCGGTGACACCGTTCCAGGTCGGCTGGGTCTCGAGGAGCGCCTTGGCAGCTCCGATCTCGCTTGCATAGGACGCCGGTCCCTGGATGGCCCGGTCATTGATGCCACGTGGCTGGAAGTTCATTTGCGTGTTCCTTTCGGTGACGACACCTGCAGCGTCACTCGACATTCGTGACAGTGCATTGCGATACGTGCTGTGAGGTAAACGACAGAAAGCCGATTTCGTACAGGGTGCTTGATTCCGAATGGTGATGTCATGTAACATATAAACTTGTCATATATGTCATTTTGTAAATTTTGTCACAAACTGGGGCAAGGAACCTGCCATGGCCACCGAGTCCGGAAAGAAGCTGTTTGTCGGCCCCCGTTTCCGGCGAATCCGCCAGCAGCTCGGCCTGTCGCAGACCCAGATCGCCGAGGGCCTGGGCATTTCCCCGAGCTATATCAACCTGATAGAGCGGAACCAGCGCCCGGTGACCGCCCAGATCCTGCTCCGGCTGGCGGAGACCTATGACCTCGATCTGCGCGATCTCGCCACCGCCGACGAGGACCGTTTCTTTGCCGAGCTGAACGAGATCTTCTCCGATCCGCTGTTCCGCCAGATCGACCTGCCGAAGCAGGAACTGCGCGACCTCGCCGAATTGTGCCCCGGCGTGACCCATTCCCTGCAGCGGCTCTATGCGGCCTATACCGAGGCCCGCCGCGGCGAGACGCTCGTTGCCGCGCAAATGGCCGACCGCGACGAGGGCGCGCGGTTCGAGGCCAACCCGATCGAGCGCGTGCGCGACCTGATCGAGGCCAACCGCAATTATTTCCCCGAACTCGAGCAGGCCGCCGAAAATCTGCGCGACGAGCTCAACGTCTCCGCCGAGGAGTTGTTCGCCGCGCTCGCCGCACGCCTGCGCGAGAAGCATTCGATTCAGACCCGCATCATGCCTGTCGACGTGATGCGCGAAACGCTGCGGCGGTTCGACCGCCATCGCCGGCAGCTTCTGATTTCCGAACTGGTCGACGGCTCGGGCCGCGCCTTCCAGCTCGCGCTGCAGATCGGCCTTGCCGAATGCAGCGCCAGCATCGACGCCATCGTCAACCGCGCCGGCCCGCTCGACGACACGCCGCGCCGGCTCTACCGCATCACGCTGGCGAACTATTTCGCAGCCGCGGCGATGATGCCGTATCAGCTGTTCCATGGCGCGGCCGAAAACCTGAACTACGACGTGCACGTGCTGGCGCAGCGCTTCAACGCCGGCTTCGAGCAGGTCTGCCACCGCCTCACCACGCTGCAGCGGCCGAACGCGCGCGGCGTGCCGTTCTTCCTGCTGCGCGTCGACAATGCCGGCAACGTCTCCAAGCGATTCTCATCGGGCACGTTTCCGTTCTCCAAGTTCGGCGGCACATGTCCGTTGTGGAACGTACATTCGACCTTCGACACGCCGGACCGCCTGCTGAAGCAGGTGATCGAACTGACCGACGGCACGCGTTATTTCTCGATCGCGCAGATGGTGCGCCGCCCGGTGGCGCCGCACCCGCAGCCGCAGCCGCGCTTTGCGATCGGTCTGGGCTGCGAAATCCGCCATGCAGCAAAGCTGGTCTATGCCGCCGGCATGGACCTGGAGAAAACCGAGGGCACGCCGATCGGCGTCAACTGCCGGCTTTGCGAACGCGAAAACTGCAGCCAGCGCGCCGAGCCGCCGATCACGCGGACGCTGATCCTGGACGAAAACACGCGGCGGGTGAGTTCATTCGCGTTCTCGAATGCGCGGGAGTTGTGAGGCTGGCCGCCTCACCAAGTGTCGTCATACCCCGCGCATGCGGGGTATCCAGTACGCCGCGGCCTATCGGTTCAATCACAGCTGTCTCTGGGATACTGGGTCACCCGCCTGCGCGGGTGACGACAACTAAACATGACCTCGCATCCTCACCGCGCGCTGTTGGTCTGTTCGACGCCCGCTAGCGGCTTCGCTGAATGGACCTGAGGTAGTTCACCGCGGCAGCGGCCTCATGCCGGCTGAAGCGGAAGGTCGGCATGTCGGGGTGAATGGTGGTGAGCCCGTCCTGCAGGCGCTGCACCATGTCGGTGTCATAAAGCTTCTCGCCGAAGGTACGGAATGGCGGCGCCAGGGGATTGGGGCTCTGGCCGGTTTTGCCGACGGCATGACACCGCCCGCACAGGTTTTCCAGCAACGCTTTCGATCGCTTCTGCTCCGCATCAAGTGCGTAGCCGGTCGTGCTCACGAACTGGAGCGCGAGGCAGAGCAGCCCCGGCAGGGCTGCTGTCTTGATGCCGAACATCTGGTGGTCCCGGTGGCGATGGTTTTTCAGTATGCGCCACACGCCTCATGCGGCCTTGCGATACATCAAGACCGGACGATATCTCATTTTTGTAGGATGGGTAGAGCGAAAGCGAAACCCATCGATGCCGCGTGCGTGTGGCGATGGGTATCGCTTCGCTCCACCCATCCTACCGACTACCAGTCATACCTCCGCGTGGATGGTGCGCCAGCGCGGCGAGAAGGTCTTGGCGACCAGCAACACGCCGCGCTCGTTGGTCTCCAGCGCGATCTTTTGCGCCAGCATGACGTCGCCGGCGACGAGAGTGTCCTTTGGTACGAAGCACCGGCCGACCAGCGGGCGGCCGAGGGAATCGAGTTCGCACACATTCATGCTGACGCCATAGCGAATCCGGTAGCGCTTGCCGCTATGGCAACCGGTGACATCGAAATGGCGATACTGCCGGTATTGCTCGAACTGTTCCGGCGTCAGCCACTCCTTGAGGAGCGCGAGCCCGCGCGCCTCGCGATCGCTGTGAAAGCCGAGCTCGCGAAACCGCCGCCAGGCGCCCAGCGCCCGGCGCGCGGCGTCGATACAACGCCGCTTCAACCGCCCGAACATGGCTGCACCTAGCCGCCGACGAACCGCGGGACGAACAGTGTCTCTTCGGCCTTCGGATCGAATTTCCGGATCACGGTAGGGTCGCCCGCAGGCGTGCGGACAGCCGCGGTATAACCGTCCCGCATCAACGCGTCGAAGCGCTGTTCGGCTTCCAAGAGAGCCGCAGCATCCGCCGGATTGAATTCGTGCCGGCTGTCACCCGAATGATCCATGATGATTTGCGTTGCCATCCCTGCACTCCCTTACTGGACGAAGGCGGAAGAGCCAATGCGGAGCTGCGAGGAAAGTTCCCGCCGCTCTGACAAGAATCATGAGGCAATTGCGGCCGGCGTACAGATGCAAAATAGTGCAGCTGGTATCGCCTGCCCACGGCTTCATAGCTAGATCTCCGCGAACACCTCCAGCAGATTTCCATCGGGGTCCCTGAAAAACAGCGTACGATGGCCGAAGGGCTGGTCCGTGGGCGGTTCGAGCAGGTCGACGCCGTGCCGCAGCAGTTCGTCGGCGCAGCGATCGACATCAGGCGCGGTCACCTGGAAGGCGAGTTGGAGCGAGGCGCTGCCGGCAGGCGTCGGCGCGTCCCTTGCCGTCCGGTGCGGCCGCGACAGGGCAAGAATGTTACCGCCGATCTGATATTCGATCCACCCCGGGGAAAGTTCGCGCAGGAGTGAAAAGCGGAGAATGTCTCCATAGAAGGCGCGCATCGCCGCCATGTCGCGCACTAGAATGACGGTGTAGTCGATTGACCGGATGGCCTTGAAGGGCGAAGCGGAATGTGGAGTTTGATCGTTCACGTCTGATGTCCCATCGTGGGTTCTGGGCTTCTTCAGTCCCTGCAATTGTTGCATGACCGGCGACGCGTCAACAACTCGCTCGCCCATCCTCGACGGGTTGTCGGCATGGAGGCCCGCTCCCGGGGCCGGAATTGGAAACAGATCCGGGATCGGCGGCTTGTCCGCCGTAGCTCGCGGGAAGCGAAGGCGTAAACGACATGTCCATCGAACAACTCGGCCACACCATCCTGGAGTTCATCAAGCTCCACCAGGGCTGGACCGCGCCGATCGTATTCGTGCTGGCGTTTGCGGAATCGCTGGCCTTCCTCTCCTTCTTCGTGCCGGCCTGGGCCGTGCTGGTCGGCATCGGCGCGATGATGAAGACCGCAGACATAGCGTTTCTTCCGGTGTTGCTGGCCGGCGCCCTCGGCGCCGCGCTCGGCGACTGGCTGTCGTACTGGATCGGCTACACCTGCAAGGACCGGATCGCGCAAATGCGGCCGTTCTCGACCCATCCGAACCTGCTCGTCCGCGGCGAGGCCTTCATCGAGAAGTGGGGCGCGCTCGCGATCTTCATCGGCCGCTTCTCCGGCCCCCTGCGCGCCTCGGTGCCGATCGTCGCCGGCATGCTCGGCATGCCGCAGAAGATATTTCAGATCGCCAATTTCACCTCCGCGCTGGTCTGGGTTGCGGTGCTGCTGCAGCTCGGCGACGTCGGGGCGCTGGTGTGGGGCTGGCTAAGGGACGCGGTGAGCAGGGTGTGGGGATGAAGACGCCCCTACTGACGCGGTCCGTAGGGCATGATTGCCATTGGCGCGAACGCTCTGGGTTTGACGGGCGCTGTTGCCATGCGGGACCGTTCGGGTTCATCATGGCGTGACATGAGATCACACTGACCTGGATGCGCGATGCGCCGAAGTCAATTCGCTCTGTCACTGCTGTCGCTCGTGGCGATGCCCCTCCTCTATCTGTTCGCCACCGCAATTATCGTGGGAACAACGGCGTCCGGTGTGGCAGCCAGCGAGACCAGGCGCGTCCTGATGCTGCATTCGTTCGGTCCGCGCTTCAAGCCCTGGAGCGCCTATGCCGAAACCATTCGCGCGGAGATCAACCAGCAATCGCGCAAGTCCGTGGACTTTGTCGACCACGTGCTCGTCAATGCGCGTGGAAACGAACTACAGGCGGAGACGCCGTTCGTGGAATATCTTGGCGTCCTCTACGCCAGTCACCCACCCGACCTGATCATCGCCTTCGGCGGACCGGCGGCGACCTTTGTCCAGCAGCATCGCCAGCGTCTGTTTCCGGCAGTGCCGATGATCGTGACCGCCGTCGATCACCGCCGGGTGCAATACGAGAAATTGAGCGAGAACGATGCTGTCGTGCCCGTCGACAACAATGTTCCCGCCGTTTTCGAGAACATTCTGCAGGTACTGCCCGGCACAAAACTCATCGCAATCATGATTGGCGCTTCTCCCATCGAGCGGTTCTGGGCGGAGGAACTGCGCCGGGAACTCGCGCCACTGACGAAGCGGGTCGAACTGAAATGGTACAATGAGCTTCCATTCGAGGCCATTCTCAAGGACGCGGAAAGCCTTCCACCTCACAGCGCGATCTTCTCGGTGCTGATGAATGTCGATGCGGCCGGCGTCGTGCAGGAGACCGGCAATGCGCTGAGCAAGCTCGCCGCCCGGGCCAATGCGCCGATCTTCACCTACGACGATGCCTATTTCGATGGACCGATCGTCGGCGGGCCGATGTTCTCCATGCAGGAGGGAAGCCAGGTAGCCGCAAGAGTCGCGACCCGCATCCTCGACGGCGAAAAGGCAGGCGACATCAAGACCCCGCCCCTCAAATACGCCGCGGCGAAATTCGACTGGCGGCAGATGCAGCGTTGGGGAATCAGCGAAAGCAACCTCCCGGCGGGGAGCAGCATCCTCTTCAGGCCGCCCACCGCCTGGGAAAGCTATCGCTGGCAGATCGCCACCGCCGGCGCAGTCGTCGCGTTTCAGGGCGCGCTCATCATGCTGCTGCTGTTCGAGCAGCGCCGGCGTCATCTGGCGGAAATGGATTCCAGCCAGCGAATGATGGAAC
>DAIMKE010000172.1:0-8862 GCA_036721875.1 Bradyrhizobium sp.
CCCCGCCATATTTCATCCCCTGCCATTCACCCAAGTTCATGATGCGTAGGCACAATCGTCCGCCAGGGGGCGGGATGTTGCGCATGCTCGAGGATCGTTTAGCTTCGTGGCGTCAATCGGCCCAGACAGCGACGTTTGAGTGCGCAAGCAAGGTCATAGACAGACGAATCCGTGACGCCAGCGCATCGTCGGGAACCGGCAACGACGCGCCATCAAGCAAAAAAAATTGAATCATCGTCGGTGCTTGGGCTGAAACAGCGGCGAAGGTTTTGTCGTGCCCGAATGTCATCTGGCGACGCTTGATCGGCATTCGTGCAGGAAAATGCGCGTCGCAACCGTTCTACCCAGGCGCGAGTTCGATGCGATTGTCTTTCGTCGCATTGTTGCCGAATCCTTCGTCGCATTCTCGCCGAAAAATGGTCTGCATCACCCTTCAAGGAGACTTGCAAGAAGCTTGAGCGTCGGGCGAGTGGAAAGGCAGTTCAATGAGTATCGCTCAGGGACGGGCGCAGGCTGCGTCTTCCCGCGTCATTTCCGGACTGTTCTCGTCGCTGGCCGCCGATGATCCCGTCACGCTTGCGTTGCGCGATAGCGCGCGGCGCATGATTGGCGTTGCCGTATTCAGCGGCGTGATCAACATCCTGATGTTGGCAGGCTCGATCTACATGCTGCAGGTCTACGACCGCGTGATTCCGAGCCGCAACCTCGCGACCCTGCTCGGCCTGTCGTTGATGGTGCTGGTCGCCTACGTCGTGCAGGGATATTTCGACGCGATGCGGGCGCGAATGCTGTCGCGGATCGCCACGCTGTTCGACGGCGCGCTGCAGGGATCGATTCATTCGGCGCTTGCCACCCTGCCGCTGCGCGGGGTGAAGGCGGTGCTGATGCAGCAGCCGCTGCGCGATCTCGATCAGGTGCGCACCTTCATGTCGGGCATGGGGCCGACGGCGTTCCTCGACATGCCGTGGATCCCGCTGTTCCTGATCGGGCTGTTTCTGTTCCACCCCCTGATCGGCTTCGTGGCGCTGCTCGGCACCGCGGCGATCATTGCCATGACGATGCTGACCGAACGGATCTCGCGCGGCGCGGCCAAGGCGGCGATGGACATGAACGCGCAGCGGCAGGTGCTGGCGGACGCCACGCAGCGCAATGCGGAGATCGTTCGGGCGCTCGGCATGACCGACCGGCTGGGAGCCCGCTGGGCGCAGGCCAACGAGCGCTACCTGCAGGAAAATATTCGCTCGGCCGACATCTACGCCAATCTCGGTTCCGCCGCGAAGGTGCTGCGCTACATCCTGCAATCGGGAATGCTGGGTATCGGCGCCTATCTGGTCGTGGTCGACAAGGCATCGGGCGGGATCATGATCGCGTCGTCGATCCTGATGGGGCGCGCGCTGGCGCCGGTCGAGATCGCGCTCGGCAGCTGGAAGCAGTTGGTCGCCGCGCGGCAGGGTCTCACGCGCCTGCGCGACATCTGCAAGGCCACGGCGCCACCTGCTGCGCCGCCGGTGATGCTGCCGCGTCCCGTCCGTGAGTTGTCGGTGCAGAATCTCGCGGTGGCGGCGCCGGGCTTCGACATGCCGATCGTTTCCGGTGTTACGTTCTCGCTCAAGGCCGGCGCGGGGCTGGCGCTGCTCGGCGCCAGCGCCTCTGGCAAGACCTCGCTCTCCAAGGCGCTGGTCGGAATCTGGCCGGCGCATCGCGGTTCCGTGCGACTCGACGGCGCCGCGCTCGATCAGTGGCGCAACGAGGATCTCGGCCGCCACATCGGCTATCTTCCGCAGGATGTCGGCCTGTTCGATGGCACTGTGGCCGAGAACATCTGCCGTTTCGACGAGAACGCGACCTCCGACGCCATCCTCAAGGCCGCGCAGATCGCCGGCGTCCACGACATCATTTTGCGGCTGCCGGAAGGCTATGCGACGCGTCTCGGCGCCGGTGGCATTTCGCTGTCGGCAGGGCAGAAGCAGCGGGTCGGGCTGGCGCGGGCGGTGTTCGGCGATCCGTTCCTGCTCGTGCTCGATGAGCCCAACGCCAATCTGGATGCGGACGGCGAGAACGCATTGACCCGCGCCATCGGAATCATGCGCCAGAACAAATCGATCGTCGTCGTCATCTCGCACCGTCCGAGCGCGCTCTCCGCGCTCGACATGACGATGGTGCTCTACGACGGCAAGTTGATTGCGTTCGGCCCGAGCGCGGAAGTGTTTGCGCGCGTCAAGGCGGCAAACGGCAAGAAGGAGCCAGCATTGCCGCAAGCGAAAGCAGAGCCGCGGCCACAGCTCGCCGAGAGTGTTCCGTCATGAAGATGATCGACCCGATGTATGCCGACGACCGATCCGCGCGACTGCGGATGCACGAAGCGGATGGCGATGCCTCCGGGCCGCAGGGCGAGGCGCTGATCCTCGAACTGCAGCGGCTGCGCCAGGCCTTCGAACAGGAGAATCGACCCGAACCGGACCGGCCGCAGCCGCGCCGCGCGCCCCCTGACGGCCCGCGTTCGCAGGGCCGGCGTCCTCCGCGCCCGCAGGCGCGGCCGAAACGCTCCAAAAAGAAAGGCAAGATGGGACGGGTTCTGGATGCGTGGCTCGGGCCGTTCGGCTTCCAGGGCGACGCCCATGATGGCGATGCACCGGCGGCGCGCGGCAGCCAGGCCGTGCGCGAACCGGAACTGATGAGCCCGCAGCGCACGCGGGGGCCGATCATTGCGCCCGACGATCCGTCCCTGATCAACGTCCCAAGGCCTTCAACAACAAGGCCTTCAACGGGACCTGCAACAAGACCTTCAACAGGGCCCGCACCCAGGCCCGCACCGGGCCCGGCACCGAAGCCTGCGTCCAGGCCTGCGGAAAGGCACGCAGCCAGGCCGGTGCTGGAGATCGAACCCACGCTGGAGATGCGGGATCCGCTTCGGATCGAGGCGCCGCGCCTCGCCCCATCGATTCCGGCCAGTGCCGTCGTGTCTGGGCGCTCCCAGGGGCGTATGGTCGACATCGCCCGCCAGGGCGTCAGCAAGAGCGTTGCGTTCCTCGTCAATCGCGACGGATCGCCCGATGTCGCCGGCGCGCCGGGCGAGAGCATCGTGCAGCGGGCGGGGCGTGCCTATGAGCACGAGTTGCGCACCGGGATGCGGGCGCTCCTGGTCGTCGGCGGGCTCGCGTTCGGCCTGATGGTGCTGCTGCCGCTTTCGGGCGCCGTCGTCGTGCCGGGCAATCTGGTGGTCCAGTCCAACGTCAAGACCATCCAGCATCCGACCGGCGGCGTGGTGTCGCAGATTCCGGTCCGCAACGGTATGCGGGTCACCACGGGCGATCTGCTGCTTCGGCTGGATTCGACGCAGGCGCAAGCCAACCAGCAGGTGGTCAGCAAGCAACTCGACGAAGTGCGAGCGAAGATCTCGCGACTGTCTGCCGAGCGCGACGGTCTGCCCCGGCCGGCGATACCCCCTGAAATGTCGGCGCGGCTGGAGGACGGCAATGTCAAGAACCTGCTGGCGTCAGAGGCCTCGCTGTTCCGGGCGCGGGTGACCGCACGCGAGAGCCAGAAGGAACTGCTGCAGAGCAAGGTGTCGCAGCTCAACCAGGAGATCGAGGGCCTCGAATCCCAGGTATCTTCCAAGGCCAAGCAGCTCGAGCTGATCACGGGCGAACTAACCGGGGTGCAGGAACTGTTCGACAAGCGTCTCGTGCCGCTGGCGCGGCTCACGACCCTGCAGCGCGAGAGCGCCAGAATCGAAGGCGAGCGCGGCCAGCTGATCTCCACGATTGCCGAAACCAGGGCCAAGATCGGCGAAGCGCAGCTCCAGATCGTCAGACTCGATCAGGATGTGCGGACGGAGGTCGTCAAGGAACTCGGCGAGGCGCAGGGCAAGGAAGCCGAATTGACCGAGCGCGGCGTCGCCGCGCGCGACGTGCTCGATCGCATCGAGATGCGCGCGCCGACGTCGGGCGTGATCCATCAACTCGCCGCCCACACCATCGGGGGCGTGATTCGCGCCGGCGATACCATCATGGAGGTGGTGCCTGATTCCGATGACCTGCAGATCGAGGCGCGGCTGCAGCCGAACGATATCGACCAGGTGCGCAAGGGCCAGCAGGCCTACGTCCGCTTCTCGGCCTTCAACCAGCGGGTGACGCCGCAGCTGATCGGCGAGGTGTCGTACGTGTCGCCCGATACCACCCGCGACACGCAGACCAACATGTCCTATTTCACGGTCCGGATCATGCTGCCGGAGGAAGAACGCCGCCGGCTGGCCGGACTGCAGCTCAGTTCCGGCATGCCGGCGGAAGTGTTCATGCAGACCGGCAGCCGGACCATGCTCAGCTACCTGTTCAAGCCCATCATGGACCAGTTCGAGCGCGCGTTCGTGGAACGGTAGAGGGGGAGGGCAGCGGCGTTCGGGGTTCCCGGCAACCTTGCCACCCCAGATGGTATGGCTATATCAGGGCTTTCCTCCCGCCTGTTTTGCCAGTGAGCCCGATATGACCACGACTACAGCTGCCGAATCCCAGCCGTTTCAGGCTGAAGTTGCCGAACTTCTGAACCTGATGGTGCACTCGGTCTATTCGGAGACCGACATCTTCCTGCGCGAACTGATTTCGAACGCGTCGGATGCCTGCGACAAGCTGCGCTATGAGGCGATCGCCGCGCCCGAACTGATCACGGACGGCGAGCCGCCCAAGATCCGCATCATACCGAACAAGCAGGCGGACACGCTCGCCGTCGTCGATAGCGGCATCGGCATGGACCGGCAGGAACTGATCGACAATCTCGGCACCATCGCGCGCTCCGGGACCAAATCTTTCCTCTCCCGCCTCACCGAGGCCAAGGACGGCGCCGGACTGATCGGCCAGTTCGGCGTCGGCTTCTACGCGGCGTTCATGGTCGCCGACCGCATTGTCGTCACCTCGCGGCGCGCCGGTTCCGATCAGGTCTTCGTCTGGTCGTCCTCGGGCGGCAGCGGGTTCGAGATCGCGCCGGCCAGCGAGGAGGGTGCCGCGCGCGTCACGCGCGGCACCGAGATCGTCCTGCATCTGAAGAAAGATGCGGCGAAATATCTCGAGCCTCACGAGATCGAGCGCATCGTTCGCGCCTGGTCCGACAACATCCAGTTTCCGATCGAACTGGTTCCGGAGGAGGGCGAGCCGCGCCAGATCAATTCAGCCAGCGCGCTGTGGCAGCGGGCCAAATCCGATCTCACGCCGGAAGACTACAAGCAGGCCTACCAGTCGATTGCGGGCGCGTTCGACGATCCCGCGATGACGCTGCATTACCGTGCCGAGGGCCGGCAGTCCTACGCGGTGCTGCTGTTTGCGCCGTCGACCAAGCCGTTCGACCTGTTCGACCAGGCGCGCAAGGGCAAGGTCAAGCTCTATGTCCGCCGCGTCTTCATTGCCGACGACGCGGACCTTTTGCCTGCCTATCTGCGCTTCATCCGCGGCGTGATCGACAGCGAGGATCTGCCGCTCAACATCTCGCGCGAGATGCTGCAGAACAATCCGCAGCTCGCGCAGATCCGAAAGGCCGTCACCGGCCGTGTCATTTCCGAACTGGAAAGCCTTGGCGACAAGGAGCCGGAGGCGTTCGGAAAAATCTGGGACGCGTTCGGCCCGGTCATCAAGGAAGGCATCTGGGAGGATTTCGAGCGGCGCGAGAAATTGCTGGGCCTGTCGCGCTTCACCACGACCAGCGGCGAGAACCGTTCGCTCAAGCAGTATGTCGAGGATCTCAAGCCGAACCAGACCGACATCTATTACCTCACCGGCGACAGCGTCGAGCGGCTGAAGTCGAATCCGAAGCTCGAGTCCGCGACCGCGCGCGGCATCGAGGTGCTGCTGCTGACCGATCCGGTCGATGCGTTCTGGACCTCGGCGCCGCTCGATTTCGGCGGCAAGCCGCTGAAGTCGCTGAGCCAGGGCGATATCGATTTCGGGCTGATCCCGCTGCTGGACGACAAGGCCGACGACAACAAGGACGAGGCCGGCGCGGACGAGGCGATGACGATCGCGGTGATCAAGGATGCGCTCGGCGATCGCGTGTCCGACGTTCGTGCTTCGCAGCGGCTGACCGCGAGCGCGTCGTGCCTGGTCGCGGGCGGCGGCGCGCACGACCGCATGCTCGAACGGCTGCTGGCGATGCAGAACAAGGGCCCGGTCACCAGGCCGATCCTGGAGATCAACATGCGCCATCCCCTGGTCGCGGCGATTGCCGGTGACAAGGAGGCGGCCAAGGATCTGTCACTCCTGCTGCTGGAACAGGCGCAGATCCTCGATGGCGAGCTGCCGGAGGATCCGGCCGCGTTCGCCAGCCGGCTCAACCAGTTGGTGCTGCGCGGTATCGCCAAGGGATAGCGAGGGATAAAATCGTCGTGCTGCGTGAACCGGATTTCAAAGTCGGCCGTATCTGCTGGAAAACCGGGGTATCGCATCGCCATGACGACGCCTGACGGCACCGACATATTCTACGGCAGGATCCCGGTCTTTCGCGGTTTCGACCGTCTGATGGACCCGGTGCTGTATACGCCGCTGCCGGACGACTGGAGCGTCGGCGTCGCCGACATCGTCGAATCGACCAAGGCGATCGCGAATCAACGCTACAAGGCGGTCAACATGGCCGGTGCGGCCGTGATCGCCGCCGTCACCAATGCGCTCGATGGCCGCGAGTTTCCGTTCGTGTTCGGCGGCGACGGCGCGAGCTTTGCGGTATCGCCCGGCGATCTCGACCGCGCGCGCGAGGCGCTGGCGGCGACTGCGGCATGGGTTCGGGAAGACCTCGATCTGGCGATGCGGGTTGCGCTGGTACCGGTGAAAGATATCCGCGCGCGCGGTCTCGATGTTCGCGTCGCCCGCTTCGGGCCGTCGTCCAATCTGTCCTACGCGATGTTTTCCGGCGGCGGCCTGGGCTGGGCGGATGCCGCGATGAAGCGCGGCGAGTTTGCGGTGGCTCCGGCGCAGCCGGGCGTGCAGCCGGATCTGTCCGGCCTTTCATGCCGCTTCGAGGAAATCCCCGCCACGCGCGGTCTCATCCTGTCGGTGCTGGTGGTGCCGGTGAAGGGCGCCGATCCGCTCGCCTTCCGCAAGGTCATCGAGGACATCATCAGGCTGGTCGAGAACAGCCCGGATGCGGGACGCCCGGTGCCGTCGGAAGGACCGCCGCTGCGCTGGCCGCCGGCCGGGCTGGAGTATGAGGCGCGCGCCGCGCGCAGCGGATCGCTATTGAAGCGGCGCACCGTCGTGCTCGCCTTTACGCTGTGGGCCTATCTGGTGCTCCGCTTCGGCATCAAGGTAGGCAACTTCGTGCCGAAGAACTATATCCGGCAGGTGGTGGAGAATTCGGACTTCCGCAAATACGATGACGGACTGCGGATGATCCTCGACTGCACGGAAGAACTCGAGCGCGCGCTGGCGCAACGTCTTGCCGATGCCGCCTCGAGCCACGTCGCGCGCTACGGCCTGCACCGGCAGGATGCCGCGATGATGACCTGCTTCGCCCCATCTGTGATGCGCAGCGACCACGTCCACTTCATCGACGGCGCCCGCGGCGGCTACGCCTCGGCCGCCACCGCGATGAAGGCGATGGCGGCGTAGGCTGAGGAATTTGTCGGATTGAGCACGACGTGTCGAGCCGATCAATTGCCCCAACGGGTAAGACGAATCGCCAGCGCCGTGCCGAGGCCGTAAACCGCCATCGCAGCGCCGACCAGCGCAAACAATGTCCAGGCCGGCGCGCCCATCGAGGAGAGCCACCAGCCGCCGCCGCCGACCAGCACCAGTCTTGCAGTGCCCGCCATCACCGGCCCGCCGACCTTCGCCGCGCCTTGCGAGGAGAAATACAGACACGCGCCCAGCCCGAAAAAGGCGAACGCCGGGCCGGCCCAGGCGAAATAAGATGACGCCGCGGCGGTGACGCCGGGATCGCTCGTGAACATCGAGATCCACAGCGATGGCTTGGCTGCGACGATCAGGCCGATGGTGCCGACCGTGATGGCGGACGCGAGACCTGCGGTCCATGCCACCTGCCGCGCGCGCGTCACGAGGCCCGCGCCCATCGCCATGCCGACCATCGGCACCGAGGCAACGCCGAAGGCGAACGCGATCGGTGTCAGCAGGAATTCGAGCCGCGAGCCCATGCCGTAGCCGGCCAGGATCTCGGTGCCGTAGCCGGCGAGGATTTTCGTGAAGATCAGAACCGTCAGCACGGTTTGCAGCGGCGACAGGCACGACACCGCGCCGACCTTGAGAATGTCGACGAACATGGCGCGCTGAAACTCGAAGCCCTTGAAGTTGAGCGTCAGCCGGCTGTGGCCGCCGATCAGCCACCAGGCCAGGAAGACGGCCCCGAGTGCGAACGCGGTCAATTGCCCGGCAGCGACGCCGCGCATGCCGAGCGCGGGCAGGCCGAACAGACCGAGGCCCAATGCGCCGCCGACCGCGATCTGCACCAGCGCGGTGCCGATCAGCGTCACCGAGGGAATGCGCATGTCGCCGGTGCCGCGCACCACCGAGGCCAGCGTGTTCACCAGCCAGATCGCGATCGCGCCGGAGAACAGCACCTGCGAATACGCCATCGCCTGTTCGAGCACTTCGGCGCGCCCGCCGAGCAGCATGTAGAACGTGCGGCCGAAGACCAGCATCATCACCGTGAAGAGGATTCCGGCGCACGCGCCGATCATTGCCGCATGCAGCGCCAGCGTCGCAGCGCGGTCGCGGTCACCGGCGCCGATCGCGCGGCTGATGGCGGAGGAAACGCCGCCGCCCATCGCGCCCGCCGACATCATCTGCGTCAGCATGACGAAAGGAAAAACCAGCGCGATCCCTGCCAGCGCCTCGGTGCCGAGCCGGCCGATATAGGAGGTCTCGGCGA
>DAIMKE010000173.1:0-2279 GCA_036721875.1 Bradyrhizobium sp.
CGCTCGTGATGAGCAGCGGCTCGAACGAGCTCGCCTGCCGCACGATGGCCGTCAGCGGCCGGACCATTGCCGTCGGGGCGCATTGTTCGACCAGAGCCGCGAATGCTGCTGGATCCATGGCGAGAGCCTTTTTGTCAGGAGCTGAGGACGTTCGATGTTAGGCCGCGATCGCCAAGCTTGATGGCGCGTCAATTGCGTGCCCTGAGATCTGCCCGGCCGCTCGGATCGCGTCGAGAGCCTTATCGGTGACGGGCAGCAATCCAGCGACGGCTTTGGTCGGCCCGATTTGACGAGGCGTGCCGAGGCGATCGAGATGCCATCCGGCCCGGCGCAGGATGCGTTCCATGCGCAGATCAGTGACGGTTGCGATGGCCTGAAGGTCGCGTTGCTGCCCCCATTCGATCATGGCTGCAAACAGCAGGAACGTCGCTTTGCGCAGACCATTCTCTGCTGTTGCCGCAACAGTCTTTGTGTCAACGCAAAAGCGCGAGCTCTCCCAAACCGTCGTCGCCTTCGGCGCCGGGTTGCCATCCAGCAACACCGGGAACGTATCGGCGAGCATGTTGCGCCCAGTGGTCGGCAGCAGGCGAACACAACCCACGACCTCGGTCCGCTCGAGTGCCAGCAGATATGTCGGCTTGAAGGTGTCGTACTGATCGATCTCCAGTCCGTTGGAAACAGAGACGTCCCAGTCGAGCCGATCCTTGAACACGCGCCCTCGCAGGCGATGCATTCCCAGCGTTAGTTCGGAGTCGTGCAGGAGTGCCGGACGGCTACGCACAATGACCTTCATTCTTAACCTCAAACTTACGAATCACAGCTTCGAGATCAAGAAAGCAGCCACGGTCACGGCGTTGCGCTGTCAGTTCTGACAGGGGGTGTTTGGAATCGTTCTTGCCGCAAAGCTGCCGCAACGTCGCAATACACGCCTGCACGTGAAACGCGAATCGTCAGATTGTTCGCGTTGTGGGAACTAAGAAGCGACTGAAGTGGCGCAATGAAAGATGTCAAAAGAGCATGCGATGAATTTGTCGATTGTCTGCACGCTGCCCATACGGAAGATGATTTTCGGCGTGTCGCGGAACGAGCTGCGCATGCCCTGGGATTCCGGTGGTTCGCTTATTTTGGTCAGCGCGCCAATGGCCCCAATCTGATCTCTTCCTATCCGAAGAGCTGGACCAGCCACTATTTTCGGGAAGGGTATCACAACATCGACCCCGTTCTTCAGGAACCGCGAAACACGAGCCGGGTGTTCCTGTGGGATGGACGTGAAGCGCGAAGTGCAAAATCAGCGAAAGAGCGCCGTCTGTTTGACGATGCGCTCAGCTTCAAGATCAGGACTGGCCTGACGGTTCGCATTCCCTCGAGTCAGAACCAGTTCGCGGCGTTTACGCTGGCGGTTGACGAGCGCAGCCTGGGACTCGATCGTTTCATCGAGAGCTCGCAGGACATGTTGGAAAGGCTGGGTCTCACCTACCATGCGCATGTGAGCGCCTCCAGAGTTGAACGCACGTCCCCAAACGGGAAGCAGGTAAGCCCCTTGACTCAGCGCGAGCGGCAGTGCCTCGCCTTGATCTCAGATGGCAAGACGATGCAGGACATCGCGGATCTTCTTGGTGTTTCTTCACGCGGCGTAAAGTTCCATCTGGACAACGCAAGGGGAAATCTTGCTGCATCAACCCTTCCCCACGCTGTGGCGCTCGCGTTTCGGCAGGGATTGCTCCCGTAATGCGCAAAATAGCTGTCCCGCTTGTAAGAAGTTCCAAGATCGACGGTTCAATCAGGATGGTAGGTTGGGTGGTTGCATTCAAGGCGCGGGATTCTTTGGAACATAACCACGGCGTCTTTTGCGGACCAGCCAAGCCTCGAGCGCTTCGACGGCCTGGACCTTCCCGGCAAAAAGATCCATCCGCCGGCGGCCGCGTTTGCCGAGACGCCCCCATTCGCGCACCAACGCCGTATCACCGAACAGAGTCGGTTCGATCGTGAGGACATAGAATCTGGCCATATTGCGGGCCGGATCGCACCGTTGGAGCACGAGGTATGGCACCGTGAGTTCGGACATGCGCAAGAATCGCAACTGTCGAAACCGCCGTCCAATTAAGTTATCGAATCGATCAGGCCTATCGATTCAGAATTTTAATACCGGTGATGAAAGGCATGGAGGGTGCGCAACGACCGGTCTCGGATAATATATCGGCTGTTGTGCGCCTCTGACTGCGAAGAAAGCGGGCGTCGCCCTGCGGGCCGGGCTGGAGGCTGCGCTGAAGCCCCGCGAG
>DAIMKE010000173.1:2289-8809 GCA_036721875.1 Bradyrhizobium sp.
CTTACGGGCTGCCATCCCTGACGCGAACGGGCGAGCGGCCCAACCAACAAACTCTGCCCCGATCTGGAAGGGGCGAATCGATTGGTTTTACCCCTATTGGCGGTACACTTCCTCGCTGGGGGGCGATTCGTTACCTATCCCCTGCATGATCCCTTGTTCGTCGTAGGTCCTGCATTTCAACATCGGGTGGATGGGGGACCAACATGGCAGAAGCCGCTTTCAAACTGACGCCGTCAGAGGCTCCTCCGTACCGCCAGCCGCCGCACAATATCGAAGCCGAGCAAGCGCTGCTCGGTGCTATGCTGATCAACAACGACGCCTTTCATCGTGTTGCGGATTTCCTGAAGGCGAATCATTTCTTTGAGCCGCTGCACGGGAGCATCTTTGAGGTGATCAGCGAGCTGATCCGCTCGAACAAGGTGGCCAATCCGATCACGCTGAAGACCTTCTTTCCCGCCACTCTTGATGTGGCTGGAATATCGATGGCGCAGTATCTCGCGCGCTTGGCCGCGGAGGCGACGACGATCATCAATGCGGTCGATTACGGCCGGACGGTCTACGATCTAGCCGTGCGACGTGAGTTGATCAGGATCGCCGAGGACATGCTCAATGGCGCATTTGAAGCACCCATCGATTGCGCTCCAGCAGATCAGATTCAGCATGCCGAGCAGCTACTATACGAAATCGCCGAAACGGGGCGCTATGGCGGAGGCTTCGAGACGTTCGAGACCGCACTCGACAGCGCCATTGATCGGGCCGTGCAAGCGTACCAGTCCGATGGCAGGCTTTCTGGCCTCGCAACCGGCCTCAAGGACCTCGATGCAAAAATGGGAGGCCTTCAGCCAACGGACCTCATCATCATTGCTGGTAGGCCCGGCATGGGAAAGACGTCTCTAGCCACCAATATAGCTTTCAATGTTGCCAGCGCCTACGATGCGGCACAGCAAGTCGGTGTCTCGACTAAACCCGCGGCTGGTGGCGTCGTTGCTTTCTTTTCTCTGGAGATGTCGTCGGAGCAACTCGCCACTCGCGTAATCTCGGAGCAGACGGAGATCCCGTCCTCCAATATCAGGCGTGGCGACATCGACGAGGCAGCTTTCGGTAAGCTGCTCGATTGCCGTCAAAGGATGCGGCGTCTGCCGCTCCTCATCGATCAAACTGGCGCCGTCTCCATCGCTCAACTCGCGGCCCGCGCGCGCCGTTTGAAACGACAACGAGGACTGCACCTCATTATTGTCCTATATCCAGCTCATGCAGGGCAAGTCACCGCGTGCGGCGCAGAACCGCGTGCAGGAGATCACTGAGATTACGACCGGCCTAAAAGCGCTCGCCAAAGGACTTAATGTGCCAGTCATTGCGCTATCCCAGCTTTCACGCTTGGTCGAGAACCGCGATGAAAAACGCCCGCAACTCTCAGATCTCCGCGAGTCTGGCTCGATTGAACAAGAGTTTCGTGAAGAATATTATCTCAAAAACAAGGAGCCGAAGCCCGGCACCGACGAGTACCTCGCTTGGGAAACAGAAATGAGCGATGCGCGCGGCAAAGCAGAGATCATCATAGCTAAGCAGCGGCATGGTCCCACCGGGACCGTGGCTATGACCTTTCAAGGTGAGTTCACCCGCTTCTTCGATCTTGCCGAACACAATCGCTTGCCACGCCGATCAGACTAAGTCTTGCCGATACTGGCTCTTCATTCACGCTCTGCCCGGTGCAGCGATCCGGTAGGGCAAACCAAACGAGCGCTATTCTCGCCGCGCTAACTCCGAACCCACGCCTGTCAAGCTGACCCACGCTCGTTCGTAGGCATCGAACGCGCCTCGCTGCTTCAACAACAAGGATCACACTTGTTCTCGCGTCGCGATCTGGTCGGCAAGGGCCCGCGGATGAAAGATGTGCAGTGCGGCACACGATGCTTTCGGAGAAGGACCAGCCCCGCTCTCGAATGGGCTTTCCTTGGTTCTGGTGCGGCCTTCCACGATCAACCCGCAAGGGGTTCGCTACGCAAGCGTGCGACCTCTTCGGCTTCGCCTACGAGGTGACCGCGACCGCCCCCGAACACGTCGGCGCCTGTCGAGCGGGGATGGTCCCCGCCGCAAGACGGGAGCCTTTCGATGTCGCACAATCTCGCCCTCGCTCAGAACCACGCCTTCGATCTGGCCCGCACGCTGATGGTGCCGGTCATCCTTTTCCAGGCTGAGAACGAATTCGGTGTGATGGTCTCCAGCGAATACGAGGGCGACCAGGACGCCATCGTCCATGATTATGATCCATGGGAGATTATGGACAGCTAAGGCTGTCGCCCGAGACAAATCCTTGATGTGCCGAGCCTATCGTTCGGCGCATCTTCGATTGAACTGCACATAATCCGAGGGCCTGCTCAAACTCCCAACGACGGAGATCGAGCATGCCCATATCCCGACGCCTTCTCAGGACCGAAGATCCGGACAATGTTCTCTGGCCCATCATGGGCCTTTATACGGATTACCTCGCTCGCGGCCGCTACGGAGCTAAGCGTCGCCGTCGATATACCGCCTGTGCTCTTCATTTCGGCGACTGGTTGCACAGTGAAGACGCTGGACCAAGCAACATCGACGAGGCTCGGATCGGCCGTTTCCTCACCGGCCACCTGGCGATCTGCTCATGCGAGCCCCCGGTCCCGCGTGGCCTCATCCTCAACAGGGCGGCGATTAACAATTTGCTGCGCGTTCTGCGCATGCATTGCATTGTCGCGTCTCCAGCACCCAACGCCATCGAGGTGGAGCTCGCCCAGTTCGACGCTAAAATGAACGAGATCTGGGGACTGACGCAGGGCACGCGCGATCACCGCCGCCGCATCATTCGACGCCTGCTCCGGGAGCAGTTTAGCACACAACCGATCGATCTGAGCGTCATCACGCCCAATGCCGTTCGCGCCTTCGTCCTTGGCGACGCCGGCTGGAGCACCAGCACGATCCGTGTCATGGGTGGGGCAGTCCGCTGCTATCTCCGTTATCGCGCACTGCTCGGCGACGACGTTGCTCATCTCCTCAAAGCGGTGCCGCGCCCGGCATTCTGGCGGGATGCCGAGCTCCCGGAGGCCCTGTCGGCCGCCGATGTCGAGCAGCTGTTCTCGGCGTTTGACCGGCCTTGTCCGTCGCGCCGGCGAGGCTACGCCATCGTGCGCTGCCTGGCCGATCTCGGCTTGCGTTCGAGCGAGGTCATCCGACTAACCCTTGATGACATTGACTGGGAGGAAGGCATCGTAAGGGTGCCTGCCGGCAAGGCCCGGCGGTCCGACGTACTCCCGCTCTCGCTCGCGACCGGCGAAGCGATTGTCGATTATGTCCTCCACGAGCGGCCGGCAACCGCCCAACGAGAAGTGTTCGTCCGCCACGTCGCGCCGCTCGGCGAGCCCGTTGGTAGACGTGTCGTGCAGAAGACGCTTCACGCCGACTATGCCCGGCTGGGCTGGGACCGGAGCCGCGTTCACATCCTCCGTCACACGCTCGCAAGCCGGCTGGTCAACAGCGGCGTGCCAATGAAGCAGATCGCTGACGTTCTACGTCACCGAAGCATCGTCACCTCCGCGGGCTATGCGCGGGTTGACATCACGCGGCTGTCGGCCGTCGCGCTGCCCTGGCCTGGAGCGGCCGCATGAGCACCCCCGTCACAATGCTCGCGCGCGCCAAGGCCTACCTCGCCGAGCGCCGCCGCCTCGGATTCGTGCTGGATCGGTCGGGCAATCTCACGCTCGCCTTCGCCCGCTTCGCCGACGCAAGCGGCCACCAAGGTCCGCTCACGTCCGCCCTCGTGCTGCGCTGGGCGAAGGAGGAGGCGATGCATGCCGATCCCTTCACCTGGGCGCAGCGGCTCAACGTACTCCGGCCATTTGCGCGTCATCTGGCTGGTGCCGAGTCAGGAACCACCTTCCCCGAAGGCTCACCCTTCGGGCGCTCGAAGCGCCGCCTAGCGCCACACATCTTCACACCGGACGAGGTGAACGCGATCATCGGAGCCGCGCGTGCTCTTCCGCCAGTGTTCGGTGCCGGCCCGGCGACGTTCCCGACGCTCCTTGGTCTGCTTGCGGCGGCGGGTCTGCGCATTTCGGAGGCGCTGTGTCTCCGCTGCGGAGAGCTCGACGAGGCTGCAACGCAGATCACGGTGAAGCAATCCAAATTCGGGAGGACACGCATGGTTCCGTTGCACCCGACCGCGTCAGCAGCTTTGCGAGATTACCTGCGCACCCGAGCGAGGCTCGGCGCGACCGACCATTCTGCGCCGTTTTTTCTCGACGAGCGCAGCGGTGAAGCTCTGGGCTACGGGGCCGTGCGCCGCGCGTGGCTCCGGCTGACGGCAGACCTCGGCATCGTGCCGCGCGGCGGCCATCGGTTCATCCGTATCCACGATCTGCGGCACACCTTCATTTGCCGGCGGCTGATGCTCTGGCAGGCCGAAGGCGCTGACATTGACAACACAATGCTGGCGCTCTCGACCTACGTCGGCCACGTCAATCTCGGCGACACCTATTGGTACTTGCAGGCTGTGCCCGAGCTCATGGCGCTGGCCGGCGATCGCTTCGAGGCGCTTGTACCGCAGTGCGGGGAGGCGGGTCGTGACTGACATGATCCCCTCGTTCCCGATGCTCCTCCAGCGCTTCTTCGTCGATCATCTGCGCCAACAGCGTGCAGTCAGTCCCAGCACGGTCGCGGCCTACCGCGACACGTTCAAAGCTGCTGCTCGCGTTCGCGGAGAAGGCGATAAGCAAAGCGCCGACCGACCTCGCCCTCGCCGACCTGAACGCGACGCTGATCCTCGCCTTCCTCGATCACCTCGAGCGCGAGCGGAAGAACAGCGTACGGAGCCGTAACGCGCGCCTGTCGGCGATCCGCACGTTCTTGAAGTATGCCGCCCACGAAGATCTGACCGTGCTTGCGGTCATTGAGCGCAGCCTTGCCGTCCCGCAGAAGCGTCACGACAAGCCTGTACTCGGTTTCCTGTCCCGCGCTGAAATGGACGCGATCATCGCGGCGCCGGACTGCGCAACATGGGCTGGGCGGCGCGATCAGGCCCTGTTTACGTTCCTTTACAACACCGGAGCCAGGATCTCCGAGGCGATCAACCTCCGGGCTGGCGACGTGGTGCTGGATGTCTCGCCAGTCGCTCATCTCCACGGCAAGGGGAGAAAGCGACGGAGCGTCCCACTCTGGAAGGCGACGGCCGCTACACTCCGGCAGTGGCGTCGCCATCTGCAAGACGCCGGCCCACAGGGGTATCTGTTCCCAAGCAAAGCAGGCGGCCGGCTATCGCGGTCCAGGGCGGCTCAGCGACTCGCACTGGCAGTCGCGCAGGCAGCGCGCCAGATCCCGCCCCTGGCTGAACGGGCAATCTCGCCACACACGATCCGCCATACGACAGCGATGCACCTGCTACAGTCGGGCGTGGAGATCACCGTCATCGCGCTGTGGCTCGGACACGAGGATCCGAGCACGACGCACATCTACTTGGAGGCAGATCTCGCCATGAAGAGGCCGCTTTGAGTCGGCTCCAGCCGATCACGGCTGCACCGGCACGATATCAACCACCGGACCAACTTATGGCTTTCCTCCAATCGCTGTGATTATGCGCAGTCCGGCTTCGAGCCGGACTGCGCTATCCCAGGCATTCTCAGTCGGAGCTGTCCATAATCTCCCATGGATCATAATCATGGTTATGCTCACATCCGCATAACCATGAATACGACCCCTGGTGCCCGGCTCATTGAGCCGGGTGACCGGCTGCCGCTGGCGCCATGCCGGCTGCAAGGGAAGCTTCGCCGCGCCCAGCTATCTGACAAATTCGACAGCTTGTCCGCGCGCCCTTGCGCCCGGCAGGCTTCGCGGCCGGTCGGGGATGTGCCGCAAGGCTAGGAACAGGTGAGACCAACAGAAGGAGGGACCGGACGTCGCCTGCGCGACGCCGGTGCAGACAATGGACAAGAGAGAAATTGAAGAGCTGCGAGAAAAGGTTGGCTGCGCGGCCCTTTTGGAGAAAGACGGCTGGAAGGTCGACGTCAAGGAAAGCACGCGGCGCGCGATCAAGTATCGCCGCGACAGCAACATCATCATCGTCATCCACCAGGGCCGCGGCTGGTTCGATCCCTTGTCGCCGGCAAAAGGGGACGTATTTTCGCTTGCCGAACACCTCGGCGCCGACGGTTTCGTCGAGGCATGTGACCGTGTTGCGGATGTGGTTGGCTTCGTTCCAAGCGCACCAGCATGGCAGCACCCGGAAAGGCCCAAGGCCCTTGCGTCCATTATAGAGCGGTGGGGACATCGCTTCAGGCCGCGCCCCGGTTCGCCAGCCTGGCGCTATCTCACCGGCGAGCGCGGACTGCCAGCAGACATCGTGAAGCAGGCGGTCGCCAGCGACCGGTTGCGAGAGGGTCCCCAAGGCAGCATGTGGGCGGCGCATATCGATTCTGCTGGAGCGCTCACAGGCTGGGAGGAGCGTGGACCGGCATGGCGGGGCTTCGCCACGAACGGCGGCAAGAAGCTTTTGCGC
>DAIMKE010000174.1:0-8796 GCA_036721875.1 Bradyrhizobium sp.
GACCTTGGCGATGGGGACGGTCACCTCTCGCGTGCCCGCCTTTTCGAAATTCAACGTCAACGGAAAGGTTTGCCCCTCCTTGAGCGGCTGCTTTAGTCCGACCACCATGATGTGCAGGCCTCCCGGACTGAAAGTGACCCTGGCTCGAGGCGCGACTTCAACCGTGCGCATCTCACGCATGCGGGACACGCCGTTTTCCTCGCTGGCGCTGTGAAATTGGATCTGGTCCGCGACCGGCGTCGTCGCGCTAAGCAGGTTATCGCCAGAGCCGCCATTGTTAATCAGGGTCAGATAGACAACGCCGCTTTTCGCCCCGGTGGGTGTCGCGCGCGCCCACGGACGCTCAACGACGATCGTGTTTTGACCTGACGTTTGCGCATACGCCTGGCCGCCAAACAATAATTGCAGCAGCAGGATCGGAATCAGACGGGTGTACTTCATTCGAATCTCCATCCTCGCACCGAGCCACTCATTTCCTTGCGCAGCCAGGCTGCGATCGCATCCCCGCCCTCGTTGCCCTCGATGACGTTGACGAATTTTCCCTGAGGATCCATCAGGTAGAGGTATGCGCTATGCGAGACGAGATAGTCATTGCCGCTGCGTTCTGTCTTATCCAGAGCAACGTACACGCGGTACTCCTTGGTCACGCTGTCGATCTGCGCCTGGGTTCCAGTCAGCCCAAGGATCCGTGGATCAAAAGACTGCAGATAGTCGGCCATGACGTCACGTGTGTCGCGCTGCGGATCCACCGTGATGAACAATGGTTGAAGCCGACTTGTATCCGTGCCGAATTTCTCAAGAGCGACGCTGACGTTAGCAAGCGCTGTCGGGCACAGGTCGGGGCAAAACGTGTAGCCAAAGAATATGAGGAGCCACTTTCCGCGGAAGCTTTGATCGGTGACGCTCTCGCCTTTGGTGGACACCAGCGTAAAGGGCCCGCCAATGGCGGGGGTTCCGGTTCTGACCGCCTTGCCAACGATCGCCTGCCCCGACGTGGGTGCCCTCGGCACGGGACTCGTGACGAGCAGAGCCCCAACGAGCGCGAGACCTCCAGTAGCCGCGAGTGCAAGAATTGAAATCAGTAGTGTGTATGTCGACTTCATCGTCAGCTCTCTAGAGCCGTTGACGTGGCGCTATGGCTCGTCAGACGGAAAAGGGTGGCCTTGGCTCTCTTCCAACTGAAATTGAGTTTGCTCCGGTGTCCAAAATGTCTTCAGATACGTGATCACCGCACGAATCTGCTCTGGCGACAGTTCGCTACCGAAGTCGGGCATAGTCAGTTTTTTGGTCTTATTGAATGGATCTCGCCAGCCCTTGCTCACCATCTCGTACAGCTCTGCATCGGAATGCCGCCATGTGTGCCCTTCCGCATTGTGCGGCGGCGCCGGGAGCTCTCCCTGCGCGTCACGCTTCTGCCAATTCGGTGCACCCTCGGCATTGGCGCCGTGGCACGACGCGCAATATTGCTGATAGAGCGCATGCCCGTCTGTCAGCTCTGTCCCGCGAGCACCCGCTTGGCTTGCCAACCCGAACATTACCGCCACCACAATTCTATGCATTCACCTGCGTCCATGTGCCGCCCTGATCTTCGCTCTTGTACAGACGTCCCTTCGCGTTGATGACGAACAGATCGCCGGAAGGTGTGACGACAATTCCGATAACGTCGGCGCTCGGCGACTTCAGTTCGTCCCAGTCCTCTCCGCCGTCACCACTGCGAAACAGTCCTTGCACGGTCGCTGCATAAACATGATCGGGCTGTTTCGGATCGTAACCAACGCTGTATGCTTGTCCGCCGAGCTTTCCTGCGTCCTGCCAGAGACAGAAACAATCCATGACGCGACGGACGCCGTTCGCGGTTGCCGCAAACAGCCAGCCCGTTTGCATGCTGCCCTCCATGTTGGAGTGGATCAGGTGCCGTAGACCCTGTTGCGACGCGCGCTCCATCAGGCGCCACGATTTCCCGGCGTCCTGACTGCGGTAAACGCCTTGATCCCTGAGGACGGCATACACTGTCTCTGCCTGCGTGGTATGCGCGGCAACTGCGATGACATCTCGACTGGGCAGGCCCTCGTTGCGTTCGATCCAGGTTGCGCCGTCATCGTCGGTCCGCAGCAGGCCCACTCCCGGTCCAGCAAGATAGAGAACGCCTTTCGCTACCGGAGAGGCCGCCAGACTCGAAATCCGGCCGCTCTCAGCCGGTGCAACCCTGACTTTCTGCCAGCTCCCGCCGCCGTCGGCGCTGCGATAAAGCGCTCGCCCGCCGGCCTTCCAAAGGGATTGGGCCGCAACATCATAGGCCAATGCTACAATGTTGCCATCATGTTGATCCGCCCAAACGCTCTGGGAAAGTCCGGTGAGGACCAGCAGCCCGATCAGCAGCGCCACCGCGCCTACGCTACGCAAGCCTGTCATTTCTTCTCCATTTGGTTCGATCTGGCGGGCGCAATCTTGGTTCGCCACTGCGCAATCTCCGTCATTCCTTATGATCGGGCTGCGACGGTTCGTTCCTCCGCCACTGCTCGTTGGGGCGACTGTTGCCCGTCATGCCATTGCGGTGATCCATCATTTGGCTCATCTGCTTCATCATACCCATCATGCCGCCCCCGTCGCTGTCTCCCATCATCCCACGACCCATCATCGAGCCGGATGAGCGGTGATTGTCGTCCGCATAGAGGGCAGGACCAGCGATGACGCCCCCAGCGAGAACGGACGCGAATGCGAGCGCTAGTGTGGATTTACGCATGGGAGTTGCTCCTCTCTCTCGACTGAACCTGTTTCACTTCTGCCGTTGGCTCCTCAATAGCCGTGCCACGGCAGCAGCTTGCCCCAGCAACCGACGCATTGTTCGTGGCGGAAGTCAGTGGGGAGGCTGATGTCGTCGCGTCCGCCTCATCGCGAGAGGCTGCCGACTGCTTTTGGCCGCGGCACATCATGCAGTAGCCGAGGCCGCACATGATGAGGCAAGGGAGCGTGCTCAAGATGATCGGCGCAAGACCGGCTGCGACCAGCCACCCCCAGCCGCCGAAGTAAAGGCCGAGACCAACGGCCACAACCGCCAGGGCGACGAGGGTCCAGCGATTTCGCAGATAGTGACGAGCCGCGTAAAGCGGATCGCGCGCGAGTGATGCGTCGGTCGCGGTGGTGGTGGAATGAGGTGCAGTCATCAGCGTTTCTCCATGTGATTTACTGTCGTTAGTGGTTTCACCTTCCGAAATGTCGATCTCACGTCTGGCACGTCGAGGTGGTTGGCTTCGCTTCCGCCTGGGACAGCGTCGCAGCGCCCCCAGAAGTCACGCACCTGATAAATGCAACCATCTGAGGTGCATCCCACTCGGCAGGCCCGATCAAACGGCCGATCTCGTGGCCTTCGCGGTCGATCAGCAGTGTCGTCGGAATACCAACCGTGCCGAGTTCTCGTGTGGCATTACCCGAAGTGTCTCGATAGAGGCCGAGCTTTTGGATTCCGACCTCGGCATAGAACTTGCGCACTACGTCCATGCCGCGATCTATGGACAGCGGCACCACTTCGAAATCGCGGGGTTCGAACAGGGCCTGCAATCGATCGAGCGCCGGCATTTCTTTGCGGCAGGGGATGCACCACGTCGCCCAAACGTTGAGGAGGACAACCTTGCCATGGAAATCAGCCAGGCTGCGTACCTTGCCTTGCGCGTCCTCGAACTGGATCGAAGCGATCGGCTTGGGGGCCGCATGCATGACAAACGTCTTGCCGTCCTGTGCCATCGCTACCGTTGTCCAGGCTGCAGCGACCAACGCTGCCGCGAGGCGGACTCGAACAAGTTGCAAGATCGTTTTCTTTGTGCGGATCATTGCTGTTGAAGCCTTCGGATAAGAGGGAGAAGTTTCTCCTCCAAGACGTGCGGCGTCACCGCGCCGATGTGCTTGTAGGCAATGTGGCCGTCCTTGGTAATGACGAACGTTTCGGGGACACCGTAGACGCCCCAATCGATGGCGACGCGCCCACTGATATCGGCACCGGTGTGCGTGTAAGGATCGCCCATGGTATTGAGCCATCTGGCTGCGTTGTCCGGCTGGTCCTTGCAGTTGAGACCATGGATGGGAACGATGCCATCGGCCTTCACTTGCATGAAGATCGGATGCTCTTCGCGGCACGCGACACACCACGATGCAAAGACGTTGACGAGCGAAACCTCACCCCGCAGATCCTCGCTCGATAGGCCGAGGGTACGCCCCTTGACTGGTGGCAAGCGGAATTGCGGGACGGGTTTTCCTATCAACACCGAAGGGATGGTGCCTGGATTGCGGGTCATGCCCCAGGCAAGCGCAACGACCAAAATCAAAAACACCCCGAGCGGAAGCCAAAAGACCAGCCGCCATCGTTGCAGTGGTCTGCTCCGCAGGTCAGAATTGGCTGTCGTCGTCAGTATCTCTTCGATGGCCATGGCTTCCTCGATCGTCAGAGCAGCCGACGCATCATTCTGATCTACTCAACCGAGAAGACCTTTGCGGGCGCGCTGTCTTTGGGAATTTCGTATACGGTGAAAGGTCCTCTCTTCGGGCCAGTCATGCCTGGTGTGCCCGTCGGCATGCCCGGAAGCGAAACGCCGATGATGTCGGGATGCTCGGAAAGCAGTTTATTGAGCGTCTTCACTGGAACGTGGCCTTCGACCGCATACTGGTCGATGACCATCACGTGACAGCCTTCGAGACGCTGCGGAACGCGCAATTGCTTTCTGATCGCCGAAAGATCCTGCTTTGCATCCACCGCGATGTCGAACCCGTTGCTATGCAGATACTTGGCGTATTCCAGACAGCAATCGCAGTTCGGATTCCGGTAGAGAGTGGCGCTGGGCCTGTTCGCGGCGAGCACCGGTCCAGTTACCGGTTGCTGATCCGTCGATGCGCCGCCGGGCGTTCTTGTTTGCCCCGTATAAATTCCTGCTGCCGCGCCGAGACCGGAAAGCGCCAGCAACGCTGTTATGATCATCATCGTTCTGCGGTTCATCCTGTAGTCTCCATGATTGAGTGAGTTCGAGTCGGTCTTGGCCTCAGCACTTTTCCTCGATCGATCGTCCAATCTCGGCCGGATCGGAGAACACCAGCGATCCTCGGTCGCCTTGCATGCCGGCTGGGAGCAACACCGGTTTTCCCTTCGGGCCGGTTGGTCCGGAGTCGACCTTGAGGCGCAGATTAAGCTCCCAGAACGGACGCTCCTTGCCGTCTGCCGTGCTCACGAAGAATGTGCCGTGGCAATGCCGAACCGCGGTAACCCGCGCTTCAGGACCGGCGTTCTCAAGCGGTTCGGGGGCCTGTCCACGCGCCTCTTCGGCCGGAATCAGTCCTTGTGCAACGACGGACTTCGCACCGTTCGGCGCCATCGCAAGCTTGAGGAAGGCGATCAGATCGTTCCGCTGCTTATCGTCCTGAATCCCACGAAACGTCATGTACGTGCCAGGAACGAACGCCTTCGGATCGGCAAGCCAGGCGTAGAGCGACGCTTCCTCCCAGACGAAATCCTGCCTCGTTTTGAGCGCGTTCGAATATCGCGCGAAATCTGCTACCGAAGCCGGTTTCTTGCCCCAGAGGCCAGCAAGACTTGGCCCCGTCAGATGCAGATTGGGCTCGAGGGAGTGGCAGGCCGCGCATGCGCCGTAGATCATCGCGCCCCGTTGCGGATTGCCGTCTGCATGCGCGCGTTCGAGCGCGGCCGAAGTAAGGACTGCGATGATGGTAAGGGCATATGGTGCCTTCATCGAATCTCTCCGCACCTAGGCCACGCGAATAACGGCCATCATTCCCCCCTCCTGGTGGTCGAGGATGTGGCAGTGAAACATCCAGTCGCCCGGGTTGTCGGCAACGAACGCGATGTCGGCTTGCTCCCGCGGCGGGATCAGGACGGTATCCAGCCACTCGCGGTAGCGCGTCGGCCTGCCGTTGCGGGCGATGACGCGGAACGAGTGACCGTGGAGGTGGACGGGATGATACCAAGCGGTGTCGTTGCGCACGGCGAGAACGTATGAGCGGCCGCGCGACAGCGTAAGCATCGGCGCCAGATTGTGGCCGGTCGCGGCGACGCCGTTGATCGACCATCCCATCCCGCCCATGCCGCCGCTCATGCCCATCATCATGCCGCGGCCACCCATCATCCCGCCTTGCAGGACCGCGCTGTGCCTTTCGGCATTGACGAGGTCCGGCTCCGGCATCGTGTTCGCGCGCATGCGAGCCGGCGGATCGAGCGGGCGCTCTCGCAGGCGCGGCTCTCCGCTGTAGACGAGGTCGACCAGCCTGTACGCGCGCCCTTCGTAGAAGGTATCGCGCACGAAGGCTTTACTGTCGGGCTCGCCGTTCATCTCCAGCACAATGTCCGCCCGCATGGCAGGTCCCAACACAATCTGACCTTTCGGAGGTTCGTGCGGCTCGATCGGCTGACCGTCGAGCGCAATGATCACCGGTCGATGTTTCCGAAACTCGAGTCCGAAAATCCGTGCGGGTGAGGCATTGATGAGCCGAAGGCGCAGTCGCTCGCCGGCGCGGACCTGAAATGTCTCGGGGACGCGGCCGTTGATGGTGACGGTGTTGCCGATCCGACCCGCCATCGTCGCTTCCATACGGTTGCCGAAGTCGTCGACGATTGACGCATCGCGGTTCAGTCGCCAGTCACCGAGGACCCAGACCACATCACGGTCGACCTCTACCGGTTCGGCTTCCTCAATGATCAACACGCCCGCAAGCCCTCGGCCGACCTGCTCTGCGCTATGGTGATGCGGGTGGTACCAATAGGTCCCCGCATCTGGACATTCGAATTCGTAGGCGAATGTTTCACCAGGCCCGATCGGCTTCTGGGTCAAGAATGGAACCCCATCCATGCCGTTGGGGACCCGCACTCCATGCCAATGGATCGTCGTCGCCTGGGGCAGCTGATTATCGAGAACGACGCGCAAGCGCTCGCCCTGCCGAATGCGAATCTCGGGGCCCGGAACGCTGGCGTTGTAAGACCAAACATCGGTGTCATTGTAAGGAGCGCCAACGAGCTGCAGTCGTTTCGGCCTGGCCGCAAGCGCGAGTTCCCGACCGGGCATGGCAGCGCCTCGGCTGCCGCCCGAAAATGCGACGGCGGCAAGAGCCGAGCTGCCAACAAGAAACGTCCGGCGGTCAATTTTCAGGTCACGAAGGAAGGACATCTGTCGCCATCCTGTGCATTGGAGCGTGACTGCGTGCAGCTCTTGAGGAGCGGCATGCATCTCCGGTGCGAGCACGCACACGATGTGTCATTGCACCGCACGCATGCTCGTGGGCTACGTCGCTCGCTGGCGACGCGCCTCAGCTCAGGATGGTAGGTCTAGGAGGATAAGGATCGGGAGGAATGGTCCGCCCCACCCTATGGGACACGGCGATAGATCCCTGCACCGTTTCGGGCGACCGATCAGCAGCCACGGTTCCGGGCAAAACGGCCACTATGCCACTGCAACTGATCGAACACGTGGCAGCCGGCATCCCCGCCTTGCTGCCCTCGCAGTCGCCGCATTTGCCGGAGGAATGCATATCGCTCGACATCACGACCGCCGCTTTGCCCTGGTCAGGCGAAGCGAACATACGGCCGGTGCCCGGTCCCAGCGTGAGGGCCAAGGTCAACAGGATCGCAGCAATTCGACGGCCCATGTCGAGCATGGATAGATAGATAACAGCTCGCTTGGCGAATTGCCAGTCTCGCATCGTGCCTCTCAGAGCCTGATGGTCAATTCGGGTTGAGGCACCTCGATCCGAGGGGGAACCTTGGTTCAGCCAATCCGGATTTGGGTATCTGACAGAATTCGTAGGGAGGCAGATAGAGATTCTTGGGCGCCGGTCCACGGCGGACTCGCCCGGCGGCATCGTACTGCGAGCCGTGGCAGGGGCAGAACCAACCATCGTAATCGCCCTGATTGGGCAGCGGGATGCAGCCGAGATGGGTGCAAATGCCGATGACAACGACCTAGGCATCATGCCCCGGCTTCACGCGCTCCGTATCCGGCGCAGGATCGATCAGGTTATGCCAGTCGACGCGACGAGCCCCGTCTATGTCTTTCTGGCCGCGATGAAAGATGAAGATCGGCTTGCTGCGCCAGAACACCTTGATGATCTGGCCCTCCGCGATGGGCGACAGGTCAACCTCGATCGGTGCGCCGGCCGCGACCGTCGAGGCGTCCGGGTTCATTTGCGAGATCAGCGGAACCAGCGTGACAGCCGCGCCGACGCTTCCTGCCGCCGCTGTCGCGACGTAGAGAAAATCGCGTCGAGAGGGCTCGGCTGGCGAAATCGCGCTCATGTGTCAGTCTCTCATCCACGCGCCTTTATAAGTGTAATGCCGTTGCAGCATTGGGCCCGTGCGGCAACTTGTCGTTCCAGCGCTGGAATCGCCTCGCAAAGATTCGACCGGCCGTCTGTCGATCACTACGATGAGCGCGATGGAACCAGCATCATGCTCAGGCAAAGCCGGGCTGTTGGGACCGGTTAGTTGCGAGCAAATCGATGCCGGTCGTCATTCAAGATCGGACGAGTCTCCTGCTGCGGCGCCCGCCACGAACGCATCCGTATGCCGGCGTCGGTGATGGCGCTCCAGGCCGATATTATGATTTCAAGCTGCAACCCGATCTGATTGCAACCGTTCTCGAGGACTTCGCTCCCCACTCTGGCGAGGCAGGGGTGCAAAGGTTTTTGCCTTGCTGCGCCACGTCAACAGGCCAAACGCCCTGTTTGAGACCACGGATTGTGGACTGACGCAAACGCTCTACCGGTCGAAAAACAGCGCATTTCCGGTTAAGTCGGGCTGGGTGGGAG
>DAIMKE010000175.1:0-8765 GCA_036721875.1 Bradyrhizobium sp.
ATGTAGAACGTCTCGACGGAGCCGAGCCTCTCGATACCGGCTTCCTGCTGCTCTCCGAGGACGTCCATCGCATGGGTCGGTACGCCGAGGACGTAGTTTGCGCCCGTCGTCTCAATCCAGTCGACCCGACTCATGCCTTCCGGCGGATCGGCCGTAACGAACCGGCCGCCGGTGAGCAGCCATTGCGCCACGCCTACCCAAGCGATGTGATGCGACAACGGAGAGAGCGACAGGATCACAGTCTCAGGACCGCGCTTCCAGTCGGCGACGAGATCGCGTGCATTTGCGAGCAGCGTGTTGTCGGAATGCATGACGCACTTCGGCGTGCCCGTCGTCCCTGAAGTGAAAGCGAGATACGCGACCTTGTCGGGGTCCGTGCAAGGCGGAGTGTTGTTGCGCGCAGGCGCAGGAAAGGCCTTCGGCGTGTAAACGACCTTGAGGCTTTTGATCCGGACAAGCGCGGCATCGAAGTCGACGGTCGCACGATCGGTTCCCCAACCGTCTTCGGTCAGAAGCGCACGCGCCGAAAGTGTCGTGAGTAGTTCTCCGACCTCGGCGCATGTATAGGTCTTGTGGACGGACGGATTGCAGGCGACCCCTTCGCGGACGCAAGCCAGGAACATGACGACTGCCTCCGCGCGGTTCGAGAGCCACATCATCACACGGTCGCCACCGCCCAAACCGTATTCGCGCAGATCGGCCGCGACACCGTCCGTCCAACGCTTGAGCTCGCTCCACGTCAACGCCCGGCGCGCATCCTGCAACGCTACGGCATCAGGTTGCTCCGTCGCATGACGGGTCAACAAACTATAGAAAGTGTCCTCGCGCCACATCCGCTCGCTGTAGTAGCGCTGCGCACTCGCAGGGTGATGGAGGGTTAAGTACGGTTTCATCCCTATCTCGCAATGCAACACGGTGCTTCAAGTTCTCTTTGTGAAAGCCTGAGCAATAAAAGTACCAGCGTCGTTAGTTTCGGGAGTGCGAGCACATTTGGGGTTGGACGCGCAAGAAGTCCTACCGGCTCGTCAGTCGACTTTGGCGCCAGACATCTCAATGATTGGCTTCCAACGACTGATTTCACTCTTGATGAACTCGCCAAGCTCGCCGGGTGTGGTGGGGGCAGTAATCGCTCCGGCTTGATCGAGAAGCTTCTTCGTCCCAGGAGACTCCATGGCCTTGCGAGAAGCGGCATTCAGCTTCTCAACTATTTGCTGTGGAGTACCGGCAGGCGCGAGCAGCGCGTACCAAGCTGTTGCAACATACCCTGGCAGGGCAGCTTCAGCCACCGTCGGAATGTTAGCGAGAGCCGGAATGCGATCCTTCGAAGTCACCGCCAGCGCGATGAGGTGACCCGACTGCACGATGGGGATGCCGGTCGCAAGACTCAAAAAGATGATCGGGACATGACCCGCAATAACGTCATTAAGCGCGGGCCCTTCGCCACGATAAGCCACACCGCTCATCTGCAGCTGCGCCATCGATTTGAACAGCTCTCCGCCGAGATGCTGTGTAGTGCCTGAGCCTCCGTGCGCGAAATTGTGCTTGTTGGGCTCTCTTCGAATCAACTCAATCAGTTCGCTCAACGTTTTCACACCCAGAGCAGGATGCACTGCGATTAAGTTCGATACGAACGCGATGCGGGTGATTGGGGCGAATGCCGTGGTCGGATCATAAGGCAGCGACTTGAAGAGCGTGACATTGCCTGCGAGCGGTCCATTCGTGCCGAAGCCGATCGTGTAGCCGTCTGGAGGGGACTTGGCGACGGCGTCCGTTCCAATGTTTCCGCCCGCGCCAGTTCTGTTCTCGACGACGACTGTTTGTCCAAGTACTTCCCCGAGTTCCTTAGCGAACGTTCGCCCAAGCGCGTCTGTCGGGCCACCCGCAGCAAATGGGATAATCAACCGTATCGGCTTTGACGGGTACGTATCAGCCAACACAGCCATAGGTAGCGAGCTTAGGATCAGAGCGCCAACGATTGCCGACCAACTCTTCATGTAACCCTCCCGAAGTCATTATTTTTTGGTAGTCAGCAAAGCGTGTGCCACGCACGTTGGCTGTCCGCATGGCCGCGATAAGTAAGAAAGAAGCCAGTGCGACGGATAGATGTTGTGGCCGCCCCGGATTATCAGGTCCTTGAGGCGCCCCTCGATGCGGAGATTGCCTTTGGCGTCCATGACGCCAAGATCTCCGGATAGAAACCAGCCGTAGTCGACGGTCGCACGGTCGGTCCCCCAACCGTCTTCAGTCAGAAGCGCCCGCGCCGACAGCGTGTTGAGAAGGTCGCCGACCTCGGCGCATGTGTAGGTCTTGTGGACCGAGGGGTTGCAGGCGATCCCTTCACGCGCGCAGGCGAGGAACATGACGACCGCCTCGATGCGGTTGGACAACCACATCATCACGCGGTCGCTGCCGACCAGCCCGTATTCGCGCAGATCTGCCGCGACACCGTCCGTCCAACGCTTGAGCTCACCCCACGTCAGCGTTTGGCGAGCATCCTGCAGCGCCACGGCATCAGGCCGCTCGGTCGCATGACTGGTGAGCAGACTGTAGAAGGTGTCTTCGCGCCACATCCGTTCGCTGTAGTAGCGCTGCGCGCTCGCAGGGTGATGGAGAGTTAAGTACGGTTTCATCCTATCTCGCAATGCAGCATTCGAGAACTGCCTTCATGGGCGTTGCTGCTATCCAGACATCAGCAACACCCGTGCCATTTCGCCGCTGCTGCTCCTGGGTCGTGGAACTCCTTGTTTTGCAGGGGTAGCCTTTGGAGCCTCTTAAATTTGTGTCCTCAGGAGCGGCAAAGTTTCTTGAGCGGCGTCCTCACTGTGCTCACGTGTCCTCAACAAGGACACTGAGGAAATGCCTAATCCGATTACCGCCACGATTGCCGGTGTGCTTCTCTTCGACGCTGCGGCTCGTGTAATCGCTTCGGTCGGCGTGGGCTCCGATCCACGTCTGAATTCGTTGACCGCAGATCAGGCATGGATGGCCGAGGCCCGCGAGCGGCGCATCACGACGCTGAATCTCGATCGCAAGATCTACATGGTGCTGGTCACTCCGGCCGGGTCCAGAGAGATGCTCGTTCTCAGCGAAACGCCGGGCGACGCACTTCTCAGCTTCATCGGCAGCGTCGATTTCTCCTGAGACATCCTGCAGCACCTGCTGACGGATCCGTTCGACGCCATGACGATCGTCGATGACAAGGCCAAGATCGTCTACATTTCTCCGATCCACGAAGCGTTTTTCGGGCTGAAGGCCGGCGAAGGAAACGGACGCCCGGTCGAGACCGTCATCGACAACACGCGACTGCATGAGATCGTGGCCACGGGCAAGGCCGAGGTCGGGAAAATTCAGCGCATGCGCGGCGGAGACAGAGTCGTTTCCCGCATTCCCATCAAGAGGGACGGGAAGGTGCTCGGCGCCATTGGGCGGGTCCGCGAGCGACCGATACGCTACCTCAGCCGGAATGGTCGCGGCGGCGTTCATCAGGTCCCACTCGCCCTTCGATTCCGACGGCTTCTTGGTCTGCAAAAGGTACATGTCGCGCATCATGCGGCCGTCGTCGCGGATGCTTCCGTTCTTGGTCATGAAGTCGTTGACGGGGCATCCGCGTCAGCCGGTCCTTAGCTTGCTCTGCAGCGCGTCGGGCGTCCTCACGCTCCAGCATTTCCATCGCGAATGATACGTTGTCAGCAAGCCGCCCCAGCAGCTTCATAAATTCTGGGGTAAACACATCCGTTTCGCTCGACAGGAAGAGCAGGACGCCAACCGCTTCTCCATTTCTCAATAGGGGTAGGCCGGCTCCAGATCTGATGGGAATTGGGCTATCGTGCCAATGTCTTGTCCGCTTGGCCGTCTCGAAGGAGAGGCAGCACGGCACTCGCCGTCAGGCCCGCGCTCGCGGCCAGTTCCTTCCACGGTTGGGTTCTGGGATCGTTGAGAACATCGCTGCTAATGCACGGTCTGGCCGTGCGAAACGCCTCGCCACCGAGTCCCTGACCGTGCGGAATGGTGGCATCAGAAGAAAAACGAAGTTGCTCGATCAAATGAACGAAGGGACCGGCCCCAGCGGCCATCCGGAACCACGAAGAGTCGTCCTCGATCAGGAAAATGGCCGTGCCCAGAAATTTGCCGCCATCAACCGCAGCATTACAAACATCTTGATAGAGATCTTGTTCGGAAGTGCTCCGTAAGATCGCTTCGTTGGTCGCGCTCAGTACCGCGAACATTCTTGCCCGGTTGTGTTGCGCCGCCATTTCGATCTCGAAAGTTCCATCGGGTTGCTGTCACGATGATGCTTCCCGGCTAAGTTGCCGCTACGGATTGAGGTTAACGCTTTGTAAATGAGGCGATGTAAGTCGGGGAATATTGGGGAGACGCAGTCCAGATCTGGCTCGATTTGAGGGCGTGTAGTATCTTTAGTCAGTGTCGAATGGCCTCAAGACTTCTGCACCCTTGGCCTACGCCGCCGAGGAACGGTTCACAGAGCTGGCTTTGGTCTTCCCGTCACCACGTCCCGTCGATGACCCATGCTCATGCGGGTCGACTATGACCTTTGCGAATTTCTAAGAATTTTCGGCTATGGTCCGCCTATGGACAACAAACGTACCGCGCCTCGACATCGCGTGCTGAAAGCCGGGACGATAGAATTCGGTGGGGGTGGTATTAGCTGTACCGTGCGGAACTTGTCGGCGAGCGGCGCCGCCCTGGACGTCGAAAGTCCGCTAGGCATTCCTCACGAGTTCAGACTGGTTATAGAGGCAGATCAGCTAAGCCGACCGTGTCATGTCAAATGGCGAAAAGAGAAACGGATTGGCGTCGCATTTGACTGAGACGACAATCACACCTCCCCCAGGGTTGCCGTCCCCGCTTCTGTTCCAGCATTTTGGTATTTGAGTGATCCAAATCCACGTGGCCGCGCGGTTACGGCTTTATCCATCCATGCGTCGACCAAAGTGTAGGTCAGGCGGATCACGTCGCGCAGGCGTGGAGCATTCTCCAGGCGCGACAGCGTCGGTTGAGAACACAGATCGCGACCGCTGTCCGGCAGCCGTCCGCAGGCCAGCTTGAACGCCGGATCGGACCGCAGATGGTCGAGATCGTCGGCGTCCTCGTAGCCGCAGCAGATCGCAAACATGCGAGCGCGGAACATATCGACAAGGCTGTGCACGACCCGCGTCGGGTCGCGCCGATCCGGGAACATCCGGGCCAACTTGTCGGCCAAACCGAGACGCCGCTCGGCCATCGCCAGAAGCATCACGCCCCCATTCGAGGTCAGGCGACCGCCATCGAAGGCAGCTGTAATTTTCTTGGTGTGAACGGCTGGAAATGAGAAGGGCAGAATCGTATCATCGGTCATGGCGGGCGTGGCGTTCGCGGTTGAAGGTGATGGGGTTGGCTTCGCAACCGAATCCTACGCCGCATCAGCGCTTTACACCACGCTCGCCAGCCTCTCCGGTGCCATCTGGCGAATAAGACGGGCTAGATCATAGCGGCCTGAAAGATTTGTGAGTGTCCACACATCGTCAACCGGCTTTAATACTTCCTTTCGTAACGACAGCCTAATATTAGCCAACGGCTGGCAATGTCTGTAACGAGTAAAATGCACCTTAATCTTCGGCAAACTGTTCTTGGATCCGTGGCGCTCCTCTGCGTACTTGGACCGCTTCTCGGGGCGGTAGCTGTCACTAACCTTATCCTCACGCGAAACGACATTCGGTCGAGCTTCCTGGAACTTGCGTCCAAACCTGAGCCGGACGGCATCATGGCGCTGTCCGATCGTCACTTGGCCGCCATTGACTTAACTCTCGTTCTCGGTTCCTGCGCCGTGATGGCGGCGTTGATGATCGGGCTTGCCATCGGGTACTTCGTCGATAGGAGCATGTTGAGGCCAATCGAATTGCTCACCGCTGCCATGGAACGGTTACGCACCGGCGAAACGCCGCTTGCCCGGACTTCCTCGGCTATCGAGCGGCCCGAAACATCTGCTGACGCATATCCGGGGATGGAGTTTTTGCCCGAGTATGAAGGCCGCAAACATGAGATCGGAGCGTTGGCCCGAACGCTCCGCCAGTTCCATGAGCGTGGCCTGGACGTCCAGTTTAAATCAAATCTACTGAATTCGGCCATGGCGAACATGTCGCAGGGGCTTTGCATGTACGACGCCGATGACCGGCTTGTCGTCTGCAACAGCCGCTTTCAGGATATTTACGGTCTCCCCGCCGAGGCCATCGAGCCCGGAACTCCCATCCACCGCGTTGCCGAGCCGGAATGCGTGGGCCACGATTGGGAATGCGACCTTGTGGAAGCTTACGCGACGATAAAGGCTGCTCTCGCGAGGGATGAGCGTCTGCTACCTGAGCAGCGGCTCGCGGATGGCCGCACGATCTCGATCTCGGCCGTACCAACGGAGAATGGTGGCTGGGTCGCGACCTTCGAGGACATCAGCGAACGTCGCGCGGCGGATGCGAGGATCGCGCATATGGCGCATCACGACGCGCTCACGGGCTTGCCCAACCGGGTGCTGTTCCGTCTAGAGGCCGAGCAGGCGCTCAAGCGAGCGCGCCGGGGCGAACAGCTCGCCGTTATCTACCTTGACCTGGATGGTTTCAAGGCCGTGAACGATATGCTTGGCCACGCGATCGGGGACCGGTTGCTGGTCGCTGTCGCGGATCGGTTGCGCGCGAGCATGCGTGACGACGCCTTTGTCGCCCGCCTTGGGGGAGACGAGTTTGCAGTTGTGTTGGCCGTGGGTCAGCCGGACGACTTGGCCGTGCTGGCGCAACGAATCATCGAGACGCTCAGCACGCCCTACGACATCGGCGACCATCAGCTCATGATCGGAGCGAGCGTCGGCATCGCCGTGGCGCCCACCGATGGTCACGACCCAGACCAGCTTCTGAAGAAGGCCGATATGGCTCTTTATCGAGCCAAGGCGGATGGCCGGGGCAAGTACTTCTTTTTCGAAGCCTGGATGGACGAGAGAATGCAAGCTCGTCGAGCGCTTGAGGTCGATCTCCGCAAGGCTCTGGCGCGGGAGGAGTTCGAGGTGTTCTATCAGCCTCTCGTCAACCTTCAGACGAACGAGGTCAGCAGCTTCGAGGCGCTGCTGCGCTGGCGACACCCCGTGCGCGGCATGGTTGGGCCCGACAATTTCATACCGCTTGCGGAAGAGATCGGATTGATCAACGAAATCGGAGCCTGGGTGCTGAAACAGGCGTGTTCGGACGCCATGGGATGGCCCGATCACCTGAAACTCGCCGTTAACGTATCTTCTCTTCAATTTAGGAGTAACAGGTTATCCCTCGATGTCGTGGCAGCCTTAGGTCATTCGGGACTGCCTGCAAGCCGGCTTGAAATTGAGATCACCGAGACCGCGTTGTTGCAGGATACGGAGGCGACCATCGCGGTCCTGTATGAGCTTCGACAACTCGGACTCAGCATCGCCATGGATGATTTCGGGACAGGCTACTCTTCGTTGGGCTACCTGCGGAAATTCCCGTTCGACAAGATCAAGATCGACAAGTCTTTCACTCTAGGTTTGCCGGATCGGGCCGATTCCTTGGCGATCGTGCGGGCTATGATGGGGCTCGGGGTGAACCTTGGCATGATCACGACCGCCGAGGGCGTCGAGACGGAGGAGCAGCTTGCTGCGCTACGAGCCGAAGGCTGCACCGAGGTGCAGGGCTATCTGTTCAGCCCAGCGCGACCGGCCGGGGAGATCGCTGCCCTGCTTTCCAGAATGCGGGGACAGACCAGAGTCGTTGCGTGATGACGACCAGAATGTCCAAGCCACATTTACCGTTATTCGGCCCTTTAATTGCGGGTCCGTGTCAAGTTCCTTTCTGATGTCATCGCTGGGGTCATGGTCCTTTCCAAGGTCGTCGAGCATCTCATGATGATGTCCGGGTCGTGCGGCGCGACAATCAAGATGGGAATCCCGCGACAATCAGGATGAGAATGCGCCGCTGCTGGGGTGACGAAGGGAGGGCGTAGCCCGACCGGAGTTACCCCAGCAGCGGCGTGGGCGCCCGAAGGGCCTCATTTGGCGGTAACGGCGGCTGGTCAAGGATCGGTTTTCTCTTTCGAGAGGACCCCAATTCCTTGGCTGACCGACACGTCACCGATCAACAAATGAGGCTTTTCATGAACTTGCGCCGCAACCATTCGCCAGCCATTGCCGCTGCGAAGGCCGGATTCAGCACCTCCGCCGCCTACCGGTTCGAGAAGGATCCCCGACTTCCAACCCAAAAACAGGCGCCCCGCGAACGTCGCCGCGCCGATCCATTCGTCGACGTCTGGGAGAACGACGTCCTCCCCATGCTGAAGGCCGCCCCGGATTGCGGCCGATCGCCGTGTTCGAGGAACTATGCCGTCGGCACCCGGAACTGGGCTCCGGGAAGCGGCGGACGCTTGAACGGCGGATCAGGGCGTGGCGCGCGGTGAACGGCCCGGACCGGGAGGTGATCTTCCGCCAGGAGCATCCGCCGGGTCGCATGGGCTTGTCAGACTTCACCGAGGTCGCGGATCACCGTCGCCGGCCAGTTGCTGGACTGCCGGTTCTATCACTTCCGTCTGCCGTTTTCCGGCTTCGAACACGCCCATGTCGTGCTCGGTGGCGAGAGCTTTGTCGCGCTGGCGGAAGGGTTGCAGAACGCCCTGTGGTCGCTGGGCGGGGTTCCCGAGCAGCACCGAAGCGACAGCCTTTCGGCGGCGTTCCGCAATCTCGGCGCCGACGCCAAGGAGGATTTGACGACACGCTACGAGGC
>DAIMKE010000176.1:0-8754 GCA_036721875.1 Bradyrhizobium sp.
GCGCCTGGTCGAGACGCTCGCGCAAAATCTTGCGCGTCTTGTCGGCGGCCGCGAAATTCTCCTCCAGATTTTCCGAGATTTCGCCGGCGTACCGGCGCAGCGCGAGGAACTGCCGATCGATGTCGCCGATGACAGCGCCATTGGTCACCTTGCGGGTGTAATCGGAAAAATCGCGGTCTATCTTTCCGAACTCCACATAGGAGATTGCGGAAATCAAGGCCGTGATGACCAGAATGCAGCCAAATCCAATTCCGATCTTGGTGCTGATGCGGCGGTTGGTGAATACGCCGAACAGCCCGGACGGCGCGCTGACGGTGGGCGACAAAGGTTTGCTCACGGTGATATTCCTCAATTATCGAAATGAAAGATCAGGAGGCGTCGATGACGAAGCGGCGATTGCGCTTCTGGAGCGGACGGGCGTTGCCCGGAAACAGCGCTGCGAATTTCTTGATCTGCTCGACCGAGGCCTCGATCGGCTCCTTATGGACCGTCCAGGTCAGGCCTTCCGAACAGGGAGGCGTCGTCAACGATCCCATGTAGCGGAAATAGCCGCCGCTTTTCGGCAGGATGGCGGCGAGATCGATCGGGGTGGCGAGTTTCAGCTCCGGGCCTTCCTTGGCAGGCATCTGTTCGAAGAATGTCTTCAGCGCCGCGTTCGCCGCACCGGGCCTGATGAACACGCCGGTCACCGCCAGCGCTCCCGCGCTGGACTTATGGACGAAATGGCATTCGAGATCGAAGCCCTTTCCCGCCAGCAGATGTTCGCTTGGATGATGCAGGTGAAACTGCAGCAACTCATAGCGCATTCCCGCGATGACGCAGGCGCTTCCCGCATCGGCGTTGAACTGGATGGTGTGGCCGTTGTTGACGAGCCGAAGCGGCAACGGCTTGTAGTCGTACTCGACCGAGCCGACATCTCCCTTGATGCCGTTGCTCAGGTCGATCGGCGTCTGTTCGAGTCCGAGTTGACACATCTTGAAGTCGGACTGCAGCTCTCCCCACTTCGCTGGGTTGCCGTCACCTTCATAGCTCCAGTGCGGCGTTGCCGCGCCGCCATGCGCCGGCTTGTCGGAGGCGACGGCCATCCCGGCCTTGAGGCAGCACGCGCACGCGACGGCACCGCGAAGCAACATTCGGCGATTGATAGACATTTCAGGTCTCCGGGTTTCGTAGTATCTTGAAATCGACGTTCGTTTGCCGGGGCGGCAGCGGTACGCGTGAAATGATTCTCCTAGATTCTGCTCTTCTGATTGGACTTTCCCGTTAATTCAGCGTCCGTATGAATACCGAGAATGCCCGGCTTCATATGTTCGACGCCATTTGCCGCGCAACGCAAAGCTGTTGTTCGATACTCGTGATCTGGGCTTCGAGACTTACCCTTCGTGGTGGATCGGATATATCCCGCACGAGGAGACGCGCCTGCAGCGCGGCGAGGTCAAGCAACAGGATGGAGCGATGGACTTCTTCCCTGGCTATCGATAGCTGACCAGAAACAGGAAACGCCGCGGTGCCTGTCCCCGCGCCGATGGTCTTCGGCAAATGCGAACGTGCTGCTGCGCGCCAATACCGCGCCTTCCGAATACTGATCACTTCTGACATTGGTCGGACCGTGAATCTCAACGCTGCGCTTCATTGCGAAGTGCCCGACTGCAAACTAGGTTAATCAAGTTAGCGGCGCCCTAGACCCATCGGCGACACCCCGCTCGAATTCTGCCACTTCCCATCTGCGACCTATCGGAAATTGGCAAATCCCTGCGGGACCCGAGCGCCGCCGCGCGAAAACGTTGCCGTAGAACTACGGAACGACTGTCGGACGCGTTGGAATCCGATCGATAAAGTGTATTCGTCATATAACGATGCTTCCTCCTGAGTCCGTATGATCGCGATGTCGCACCGAACGAATCCGCTGAGCAATTACCTGGTCATGGATTCCAGCGATCCGGAACTGGTTCGCGACCGACTGTTCGAGGTTTATGGAGCAAATCATTTCGACATCGCGAGTCAAAAGAACGAGTTTGCAGTTCGCGCTAGCCATCTTCAGATCGGGGGACTTGGGCTTTCCTATTGCGACTACGCCAGCGATGTCTCGGTGGGATTCGGTGAGAACACGTTTGTCCGGCAGATATTCAATCTCCAGGGCGAGGGCCAGTATACGGTCGGCGGAAAGTCGGCGGTGATCGCGCGGGGCAAATGGACACCCGTGTTGCCAGCGTCTGCGCCCCTGAGGCTGGACCTCAAGTCCCACTATTGCCAGTTCGTGCTCCGGATCGAACTGAGCGCATTGTATCGCAATCTCGGCATTCTGATCGGGCAGCCGATCAACCGCGATCTCATTTTCGACCAGACGGAGGTTCGAAACCCGGCCATGGCTGCGCTGAGGCGCAGGGTCTTCGACTTTGCGAACGACTTCAATGCGCGTGGTGCGTTCTTCTCCGATCTGGCCGCCGCCGAGGTCGAGCGGATGGTGATCATGAAGTTTTTGATGTGCCATCGCCACAGCTACACCGATTTGCTACTGCGGGAGCCGCTTCCTGGCGGCTCTTCCGCAGTCAGGAAGGTCGAGGAGTTCATCGCCGCCAACTGGGACAAGCCACTCGACATCGAGGGGATGGCGGCCTTGGCGCAGGTCAGCGCGCGAAGCCTGTTCCGGCAATTCAGGCGGGACCGGGGTTGCTCGCCCGCGGATTTCGCCAAGCGGGTGCGGCTGAACCATGCGCGGGAAATGCTCGAGCGGTCCAATGAGGTCGGCTCGGTCATACAGGTCGCCCTGAAATGCGGCTTCCAGAATCCCGGCCATTTCGCGCGCGACTATCGCAACTCGTTCGGCGAGTTACCTTCGGTGACGTTGCAGAGGGCCAGAAAGTGGCTGAGCTAGGGATACGCCGGAACGCATCGCTGCCGAGTCGGGGGACGTCGCATCATGACACGCTATGATCGAGTATGCTAAGGGACCGCGGCTCACTGGAGACCGGAAATGAACGCCACGCCCGAACGCCTCGACAGCACCGTCGATCCAAAACTGCTCGAAATCCTGGTGTGCCCGGTAACCAAGGGTCCGCTGGAATTCGATTCGACGCGGCAGGAGCTGATCTCGCGTTCGGCCAAGCTGGCCTATCCGATCCGCGACGGCATTCCGATCATGCTGCCGGAAGAAGCAAGGAAGATCGAGTGATCAGCGAATAGGGAGTGGCGAGTAGCGAATAGTCCATTCGCTACTCACTATTCGCCATTCGCCCTCTACAGCGCCTCGCCTTTCAACAGCCGCGGAACCTCGCCCGATAGTCCGGCGGCCTGGCGGATGAACAGGTTCTTCAGCGGCGGCGCGCGGTCGACGAGGCCAAGGCCGATGTCGCGCACGGTGCGCAGCAAGGTCGACTCGTTCGAGAACAGGAAGTTCAGCGAATTGGTGGCAAGCCCCATCGCCATGGTGTCGAAGCGCCGCCAGCGCTGATAGCGATCGAGCACGTCGGCCTGCCCAAGATCCATGCCGAGCCGCGCCGCATCGACCACGACTTCCGCCAGCGCCGCGACGTCCTTCAGCCCCATGTTGAGGCCCTGCCCCGCGATCGGGTGGATGACATGCGCGGCATCGCCAACGAGGGCCAGCCGCTCCGCAATGAACGAGCGCGCTACGAAATAGCCGAGCGGAAACGCCCGCGGCTTGTCGAGCGGCTTGATCTCGCCGAGGTGGAGCCCGAAGCGGCGTTCGAGTTCGCTGTGAAATTCGTCTTCGCCGAGCGCCGTGATGCGCGCGGCCTCGGCGCGGTTCTCGGTCCACACCAGCGACGAACGCTTGCCGGTCAGCGGCAGGATCGCGAAGGGGCCGGCTGGTAGAAAGTGTTCCTCGGCACGGCCGTGATGATCGCGCTCGTGGCCGACGGTGACTACGATTCCGGATTGATCGTACTCCCAGCCATGGGTGGCGATGCCGGCGCGCTCGCGCAACTTCGAGCGCGCGCCGTCCGCCGCCACCAGCAGGCTTGCCTCGATGACGTTGCCATCGGCGAGCGTCACGGTGACGCCGTCGGCGCGCGAATCGTAGCTTGAGACCGCAGTAGCGCGCAGGTCGATGCCTTCGGCCTCGGCACGGGCGACCAGCACATCTATCAGCCGGCGGTTTTCGACCATATGCGCGAAAGGCTCACCCGGTTCGACTTCGCCGGCAAATGTCAGGAACACCGGACGGGTGGCGTCGTCCAGTCTGGAGTCGGTAACGACCATGTCGAGGATGGGTTGTGCATCGGCCGCCACCTGATCCCAGACCCCGAGCGCCTCGAACAACCGCCGGCACGCCGCCACGATGGCGGTCGCGCGCGGGTCACGGCTCGGCCGCGCCGCCAGCGCCGGATCGGCGACGACAATGGGAATATCGGTGCCCAGACCCTGGCGGAACGCCAGCGCCAGCGCCAGCCCGGCAAACGCCCCGCCGCAGATGACAATGCTTCGCTGAGCCGCCATACGATTTTCACCCGGTTACGCCGTCACACCAGACGAGACTTGCTACCTGATAATAGCTGGGCGAAACAGGGCCTCGAAACAAGGTACTTAACCGTCATGAACCGTCATTCCGGGGCGGCACGTAGTGTCGAACCCGAAATCTCGAGATTCCGGGTTCACGCTTCGCGTGCCCCGGAATGACCGCGAAATTGAAGGCACCGCCATGTCCAAAGGCCTGATTGACCTGATCTCAATCCTCGACCTGGAGCCGCTGGAGGTTAACCTGTTCCGCGGCAACAGCCCGAAAACGAGCTGGCAGCGGGTATTCGGCGGACAGGTGATCGGGCAGGCGATGGTGGCGGCGTGCCGCACGGTCGAGGGCCGGCTGCCGCATTCGCTGCATTGCTACTTCATCCTGCCGGGCGACCCGCAGATTCCGATCATCTACGAGGTCGAGCGGCTGCGCGACGGCAAGAGCTATTCGACCAGGCGGGTCACCGCGATCCAGCACGGCCACGCGATCTTCTCCATCATGGTGTCGTTTCACGCCGAGGAGGAAGGCGCCTTCGACCATCAGGACAAGATGCCGGACGTGCCGCCGCCGGAAAAGCTCACCGCCGAGGAAGTCGCCAAGCAGCCGATGTTCAAGGAGATGCCGGACTTCATCCGCCGCTATTACGAATCCGACCGCCCGATCGAGCTGCGTCCGGTCGAACTCGGGCGCTATTTCGGCCAGAAGATCGACGACGGGCGGATCCATGTCTGGATTCGTACGGCTGCGAAACTGCCCGACGATCCGGCGCTGCACATGTGCGCGCTGGCCTATGCGTCGGATTTTTCGCTGCTCGATGCGATCATGGCGCGCTACGGCCGCACGCTGTTCGACAAGCGCATGATGCCGGCCAGCCTCGATCACGCGATGTGGTTTCACCGGCCGTTCCGCGCCGACGAATGGCTGCTGTACGCGCAGGATTCACCCAGCGCGCAGGACGGCCGCGGGTTGACCCGCGGCCTGATCTTCAAGCCCGACGGCACATTGGTGGCATCCGTGGCCCAGGAAGGCTCGGTACGCCAGCGCAAGTGACGCTCTTACTTATGCATCCGCGTGTGCGCCTCTGTCGGCCAACACGGTCTGCGACGCCAGCCACTGCGACATCCAGCGATACACCCAAGGTATCGGGATGATGAAGATGCTGGCGATTGCGGCCACAAGTGCACGCCACAGAAACTCCAGGCCGCTGCCGATGAAGAGGACTTCACGCCGCGTGCCCTGGATGTTCCGGCAAAACCATCGCAGCCAGGCTGTGTAAACCCACGCCCACCCGATGATCGTAATGATGGAGATGGCTGCAAGAATGGTCCAGCCGAGGTAAGCCCAGACCGAGCCGGAGAAGCTGAGTCCGAGCGGCTGGCCGTTGGACGCGAGATTCGCAATGAACCATTTGAGAAACAGCCAGTAAAAGGCCATCTGAACCAGGATCATCAGATTGCTGAGGATCTCGCTGCCGATCATGCCGACGCCAATCATCAGAACGACCAGACCGAAAAACCACGGAACGATCGTCATCGCCTGGCCTTCGAAGCTCATGTTCGGCCGTCCCGGAACCTGCACGAACGGGACGATCCACTTAATGTACCAGACCAGGACCCATGGGGCCGGGATGATGACGATGAGGCCAACTATGAGAACGATGGTGCGCCAGACGAATTCCAGGATGCCGAAGTCGATCGACAGCGGGCCTCCGCTGTAGCTCCCCGGGGCGCCCATTTGCGGGGGACCGCCGGGTTGCTGAAAGGAAGGAGGACCCGACCCGCCGGGGACCAGGCCGGGTATCTCGCCCGCCCGCTGCCAGCCTGACATCCCCTCGGTCCAGACCAGCGTATCCGGCCTGACCGTCCCCCGGGTAATGAGGTCGCGCAGCTGGGCCTCGGGAAATGGGCCCTGTTGCTGGCCGTTGGATGCATAAAACCACGAGCGGTTCGACATATTATTCTCTTGCGTGGAAATGGGGGAGCCGGCGGGGCGGCTGGTGGGAAGCCCTATTGTGTCGGACGATCATGTTCCATGTACAGTGAGCGACCTCACCGGATGCAAATGTTTTCCCCTTATACCTGCAACTTTTTTGTGCCATTTGCCCAGAAAGATGCCAGATTTGGTTTTCAGCACGAAGCGCCGGGCGCGGCGGCCTGCCGAACACGCAACCGACACGACCACTGAGCATACGACCCACCTGAAACGAAGGCCTGACCATGAAACTCGTCGTCGCGATCATCAAACCCTTCAAGCTTGACGAGGTGCGCCAGGCGCTGACGGCCATCGGCGTCCACGGCATGACGGTGACCGAGGTCAAGGGTTACGGGCGCCAGAAGGGCCACACCGAAATCTATCGCGGCGCCGAGTATGTCGTGAACTTCCTGCCGAAGCTTCGGATCGAAATCGCAGTCGCATCCGATCTCGCCGAGAAAGCGGTTAGCGTCATCACCGCCAATGCGCGCACCGGACAGATCGGCGACGGCAAGATCTTCGTCACGCCGATCGATCACGCAATGAGAATCCGGACCGGCGAGACCGACAGCGACGCGCTCTGAGACTTCCATACTTCAAGGCGCGACGGCAGCGATGCCCGTCGCGCGAGCCGAGACACGTCAAGAAACAACAACACGCCGGGGGATTCCATGGGGGCACCATCGTATCGTGCAGCGAGCAATGCTGCGCTCACCGTTCTTGCCGCGAACTTCCTGCTGACGACGCCGGCTTCTGCCCAGACGCCCACGATCAATGCCGCCGACACCGCCTGGATGATCGTCGCCACCGCGCTGGTGCTGATGATGACGATACCGGGGCTTGCGCTGTTCTATTCCGGCATGGTGCGCAAGAAGAACGTGCTGGCGACGATGGCGCAGAGCCTCGCTGCGGTTGCGATGATCTCGATCCTCTGGGTGACGTTCGGCTATTCGCTGGCGTTCGTCGGCGACGGCCCCTGGATCGGCACGCTCGATCGCTGGTTCCTGATCGGAATGACCATGGACAGCGTCAACCCGGCGGCAAAGACCATCCCTGAAGCGCTTTTCATGCTGTACCAGATGACGTTTGCGATCATCACGGTGGCGCTGGTGGCGGGCGCGGTGGCCGATCGGATGCGGTTCTCGGCCTATCTGTTGTTCTCGGCCGGCTGGTTCATGTTTGCCTATGTGCCGCTCGCGCACTGGGTATGGGGCGGCGGCTTTCTCGCCACGATGGGCGTGCTCGATTTTGCCGGCGGTCTCGTCGTGCATCTTTCCGCCGGCATCGGCGGTCTGGTTGCAGCCATAGTGATGGGCCGGCGTCACGGCTATGGCAGCGAGAATCTCGCGCCGTTCGACCTGTCGCTGGCGGTGATGGGGACCGGTTTGTTGTGGGTCGGCTGGTTCGGCTTCAACGGCGGATCGGCGCTGGCTGCGAACTCGCGCGCCGTGATGGCGATCACCGCAACGCATCTTGCGGCCTGCGCCGGCGCGCTGACGTGGGCCGCGATCGAATGGGCGACGCGCCGCAAGCCGTCCGTGCTCGGGATGATCTCCGGCGCGATCGCCGGCCTCGGAACGATCACGCCGGCCTCGGGATTTGTCGCGCCCTGGCATGGCGTCATCATCGGCGTGGTGGCCGGAACGCTTTGCTTCTGGGCCTGCACCTGGCTCAAGCAGCGCCTGCAGTACGACGATTCGCTCGACGTGTTCGGCGTCCACGGCATCGGCGGCCTGACCGGCACGCTGCTCGCCGGCGTATTTGCTGTCAACGCGATCGGCGGCACCGCCGGCCTGCTCGAAGGCAACGCGCAGCAGGTGCTGATCCAGCTCTACGGCATCGCCGCCACACTGGTCTGGTCCGGTGGCGTCACCTTCGTGCTGCTCAAGCTCGTGAGCGTATTCGTCCCGCTACGGGTATCGCTGCAGCAGGAGCTGGAAGGACTCGACATCTCGCAGCACGGCGAAGCGCTGCAATAGTCCCCACCGCAATACCGCGCTCCTGCCTGACTGCTGGGCAGGAATATGTTCGGAGTCAGGCTCGCTCATGATTTGGGCTGGCTTGCCTATTCCTTGGGCGCGACCGAATGGCGCAGGATCGGGCAACTCCCGCCAAGCGCGAAAACAGCCGCATTCATAGTCCGTTAGGCAACGCCTCCGATCTGGCACGGCATTTGATTCTATGGGTCCAGGCTGTGCCCGCGAAGTGAACCTCTCCGCGTGGTGAATCTCAGTCGAGAACGCCCGGTATGTCTGAGCCGGGCCCAAGCGGGGATAGGACCCATGAAAATTGTTATGGCGATCATCAAGCCA
>DAIMKE010000177.1:0-8733 GCA_036721875.1 Bradyrhizobium sp.
CGCCGATGGCATTCTGTCCCTGGTCGCCGCGGTGCGCGGCGCCCGCCGTAAGGAGGAGCGCTGGTGGGCCTATGTGATCCGCGGGATCATCGGCATCGCGACTGCGGTCCTGTTCCTGCTGATGCCCGTAGCCGTGACCGCGGGCTATGCGCTGGTTACGCTCATCATGTTGGCCGTCTGGGCGATCGTCACCGGTGCCCTCGAAATTGCTGCGGCAGTGACGTTGCGCAAGGTAATCCGCGGCGAATGGCTGATGGGCCTGTCTGGCGCTCTATCGGTCGCTGTCGGGCTTATGATCGTCGTCCTGCTGGTCATCGATCCGCTCACGACCTTGCCGTCTGCCGCCTGGGTAATCGGAACGTACGCGATCATCGCTGGCGTTGTTCTTCTCGGGCTCGGGTTTAAGCTTCGCCGAGCTTGATGGCTCGCCCGTTGCGCCTCGCCCAGGCCGCAACAGTCTCGCTAGGGCGGCAGGGAAACATTTGGAATTCCCTGCCGACCGGCTCCAGCAGCAGGGGCCGTGCCGCTTACCAGACACTCACATTGCATGGGCTCGGTCGCCAGGCCTAGCTAGGGAGCGTCCAGCGCCTGTGCGCTGGCGATCCGCCCCGACGAACCTTCTACCGTTATCGCTTTCTGGTGGCGCGGACTGGAAGCGGCGTGCCCGCCCGGGCATCAGTTTCGGATAGCAGGAGTATGTGGGTTCAATGATCGGCGTGCTTGAACGGCGACGAAAGTGGCTCGCCTTTTGTCTTACCGGGCTGGCGGGCTACGTCGACGGGCTCGGCTTCCTGGCCGCAGGCGGGATGTTTGTGTCGTTCATGAGCGGCAACTCCACACGGCTCGCCATCGGGGCGGCCGAACGGTCGGTGACGGCGTTGATCGCGCTGGGATTGATTGGTGCGTTCCTCACGGGGGTGATCGCGGCCACGCTCGTGGCCACCCTGGTTCAGAAGCGCCGGAAGTCCGCTGTCTTGGGACTCGTGTCATTGCTCCTCGCCTCGAGCGCGACGCTCGCGCACGTCGGCGCGGGCGCATTCGCACCGCTGCTCATGGCTGCTGCGATGGGAGCGGAGAATCTCGTTTTCCAGCGCGATGGCGAAGTGAGCATCGGCCTCACCTATATGACCGGTGCGGTCGTGAAGGCGGGGCAGCGGATCGGCATGGCGCTGCTGGGCGGACCCAGATGGGATTGGCTCCCACACTTGTTACTGTGGTCGAGCCTCGTCACAGGCGCGATCATAGGCGCGCTTAGCTTCCACCGGTTGGGTGTCGACGGCCTTTGGTTCGCAGCGCTGGCCGCGCTTCTCCTCGCCGTCTGGGCAGGCCTCATCGAAAGGACGGGCGAACCGGCGTGATCGCTGCAGGCGTTCTATCCGCGGCCTTGAGGCTGTGGCCATCGCCTTTTCGGAAGGACGCGCGCACGTCCTTGCCGGCGACCGCCTGAGACAAGCCAAGCGGAGCTGATCTGAATCAGGGCCCGGTCCATCCTGACAGGCAGAATGTGCAGTCGGTTCGCGCGGATGCAGAGGTGCAGCGCTCACTTTGCTGGAGAATGAAAGGATGACGGACCCCAAAGCGTCGGTGAATCCCGACAAGGACAGGAAGCCGGAACTGGCACCTGATGAGAGCGTGGCCGAGGAAGGTCAGGAGGGGACGGATCTCGACCCGGTCGACGAAGCGATCGAAGAGTCTTTCCCCGCGAGCGATCCGCCGAGCTGGACGCTTTGAAGGTTGCCGCCCGCCTTTTCGGGAACCATCCTCATTCACGATCTTTCCGGGCGAAGCGGTCGATGTCGTCGAGTGCCTCGAGATACCCGGAGCATAGTGAAGCGACGGATAGGGCGCTGTTGACGTCCGCCCAGCCGAACCGGCGGCTCCAAGATCGCGACCAACGTCGTACCCACCCCACTAGAGCTGTCGCAGCCGCCGTCGAAAAGATGAGGGGCGCTTGACGCGGCAGGACAGAACCCAGCTGAGGTATGTCAGTGTGCGTCCTCTCCACCTGAGCGATTGTTTGGTGGCTTGCCCAAGACGGAGGTGACGCGTGCCGCCAGCTCAGAGGCCGAAGACCGTCGGGGGGGCGGCGGTTGGCACCGATCGTTGGGACGAGGCTCGACCACGCCCTTCTTGCGGTGGCGCACGCAGGCCTGATCGATCCTGGACGCTGAGTGCCGCTGCTCACTGCCATCGGCGAACGTGGGAAGGCCGCTTCAACCGGTTATCTCTTTACGCCCGAGCGTCGCTGCAACCGACGGCGCGCTGAGCAGCCCCGACCCGCCGCCCTTGGCGGAAAGCACTTGATCCCCGCGAGAGGCGTCCGGTTCATGCTTCACCACTTTCTCGTCGATGCGGTGATCCTGATTTTCGCCTCCCTGGCGTTCGTCGCGCTCTTCACAAAGTTCCGCCTCTCTTCGATTGCAGGATATCTCGTCGCCGGATCGGTCGTAGGGCCCTACGGGCTTCACCTCGTTTCCGCGAATGAGGGAACCCGTTTCCTCGGTGAGCTCGGCATCGCCGCGCTGATGTTTGTCATTGGCTTTGAATTCTCCTGGCCACGCATTGTCGCGGCTCGTCGCTTGGTTTTCGTGCTGGGCACGCTTCAGGTCGTTGTCACCGCATTGCTCGTAGCCGGGGTCGCCCTCCTCGCGGGACTGTCCCTGACCGCATCATTGATCCTGGGCTTTGCACTCGCGCACTCGTCGAGCGCCATCGTCCACAAGCAGCTGCTGGATCAGGACGAGGTGACGACCAGTCATGGCATAGCAACGACGGGTATCCTCCTCTTCCAGGATCTCGCGGCCCTCCCTGTCCTGCTCTTGGTTGGCGCGGTTGCCTCGGGCGCTGAGCAGGACCTTGCCGGCCTGATGTTGCGGTTGGGCGCTGCCGTGCTCGTCTTCACGGGTGCCGCGCTCTTCGCGCGCAAGACGATCGGCCGCATCTTCGATTGGATCGCTCGGAGTGGATCCAACGAGCCGCTGATGCTTGCCGGGCTGGCGTTGGTTGCAGGCGTCGCGCTTCTCGCCGAGATGATCGGTCTCTCCCTGGCGGTAGCAGCCTTCATCGTCGGCATGGTCGTCGCCGAGAGCAACTACCGCCATCACCTCGCAGACGAGCTCCGGCCGCTGCGGGACATCTTCCTCGGTCTCTTCTTCCTGACGATCGGTATGAGCGTTGATTGGTCGATCGTTCTCACCGAGCCGGCGGCGACGGTCGGCGCGGTGGCTATCCTCGTCCTCGTGAAGCTCGCGATCATCTTCGCTCTGGCGCGGTTCAGCGGACTTGCGACCAATGCGGCATTGCAGACCGCGCTGGTCCTGGCGCACGGCGGCGAGATCTCCCTGCTCATCCTGACCCAGGCGATCGGTGGCGGCTTGCTGCCGGAGGTTGTGGCGCAAACGGCACTCGCAGGGACGGCCGTGAGCATTTTCCTGGCTCCGTTCCTCATCCAGTTCAATCGGCGCATCTCGGCCGAGGTCCTGTCGACGCCGCAGCTGGTCGCTGAGCCAGACGACATGATCGGCGGCTCGGCGGGCGATCTACGCGGTCACGTCATCCTGGCGGGGTGCGGCCCGGTCGGACGGCTGGTGGGTACGGTTCTGAAGGCGAGCGGGATACCTTATATCGCGATCGAGCGCGACGTTGACCGGCTTCGGATTGCCCATCGCGAGGGGCATCAGGTCATTTTCGGTGACGCAACACGCCGCGGCGTGCTTGAGGCAGCCAACATCGATACGGCCGCAGTGGTGGTCGCCCTTCTGAACAGCCAGCCAAGGCTAGAGCAGCTGGTACGCCAGGTTCGGCAACTCAATCCGGCGGTGCCAGTCCTTGTCAGCACGAGAGACAATCGAGGTCTGACATCCATCGCCAAGGCCGGCGCGACCTACATCTTTCCGGAGAACTTGGCTGCGGGCTTGGGGCTGGCAGTGCAGACCTTCGTCGCGCTTGGTGTCTCTCCGGAAGAGGCGCTCGCCCGCGTCCGGGCGGTCCGCCTCCGCCTCAATCCTGAGCTTCGGGCGTTGCGGACGATCTGACCCGTCGCTGGAAACTGCCCTTGCATGAAGGCGGCGCTCAGCGACGGAATCATTGCCGATTAGCTCTCCACCAGGTGAGCGAGTCCGTCGACATCCTCGGACTCCGCTTCTGAGACCAGCGCCGCCATCTTGGCTGCTGCTGCCTTCTCCGCCAGGACGATTGCGTCAGCACCCATCGCCTGCAGGTGGTCCACCTCCGCCTCCGAATGGGCACGCGCGATGATGCGCAGGTCCGGGTTCATGGCGCGGGCACGCTTCGCGATGATCGCGGCTTCGAACCCCTCAGGGATCGCGATCAGCAGCGTCGATGCCCCGGTGATGCCGGCCCGCGTGAGGATGGAAGCTTCGGTGGCGTTACCCTGGACGGCGCGCAGCCCTTCCGCTTGCGCTGCTTGCACGGCCTCTCTGCTGTCCTCGACTATGCTCAGCGCGTATCCCGAGGCCCCGAGCGTTGCAGCGATGAAGCGGCCGACTCGGCCATAGCCCACGATAATCACATGCCCAGGGGGCGGGCCCTGCTCGGGCGCCGGCTCTTCTGAAGATCCTTCCGCAGGGCCGGCGTGCCGAAGTGGACGAACCCCCTGCCTGGTTACGAATGAAAAGAGCAGGGGATTAAGGAAGATCGAGATGATAGCGGCCGCGAGGATCAGGTCCCGGCCCTGGGGAGGCAGAAGGCCGGCGCTGACGCCAAGGCCGGCAAGAATGAACGAGAACTCGCCGATCTGTGCCAGGCTTGCCGAGATCGTGATCGCGGTTTGGTCACGATATCCGAACGATCGGACGATGGCATAGGCAGCCGCGGACTTGCCGACCAGGATGATGGCGAGCGTCGCCAGAAGCGCAATCGGCTGATTGAGGATCACCGCTGGGTCGAACAGCATGCCGGCCGAAACGAAGAACAGGACGGAAAAGGCGTCTCGGAACGGGAGGATCTCCTCGGTCGCGAGCCGACTGAGCTGGGTTTCACCCAGGATCATGCCGGCGAAGAAGGCGCCGAGAGCGAACGAGACGTCGAAGACGAGCGCGGCGCCGAAGGCAACGCCAAGGGCGATCGCGAGTACTGCCAGACGGAACAACTCGCGGGAACCGGTATCGGCCACCCAGTGAAGGACTGCCGGCATCGCGCGGCGGCCCACGAGGAGCATCAGCGCAATGAAGCCCGCCACCTTCAGCAGCGTAGTGGTCACGGCGCTCGCGGCAGCGGCGCCCGCGTTCGCCGATGTGCCCGACAGGATGGCGGCTACGGACGGCAGAAGCACCAGCGCCAGCACCATCACCAGGTCCTCGACTACCAGCCAGCCCACCGCGATGCGGCCTTGATCGGTCTGGACGAGGTTGTGCACCTGAAGAGCCCGCACTAGGACGACAGTGCTCGCAACGGATAGCGCGAGACCGAAGACTAGGCCCTGGCCAGCGCGCCACCCGAGCGCCCAGGCCAGCGCCATGCCGAATAGCGTTGCGACAACGATCTGGATCAACGCTCCAGGGACCGCGATCTTTTTCACTGACAGGAGATCCCGCAGCGAGAAGTGCAGGCCGACGCCGAACATCAGGAGAATGACACCGATCTCGGCAAGCTGCGATGCGATTTCCGGGTCCGCCGCGAAGCCGGGCATCGACGGCCCGACGAAGGCGCCAGCGAGCAGATAGCCCGCGATCGGGGATATCTTGAGCCGGTGCGCCACGGTCCCTGCGATGAAAGCAGCGACCAGGCCGGCGACAATCGTGGCGATTAATGGTGCGTCATGGTGCATGGTCATTCCATCAATAGCAAAGTCTCGTTCTCACTCCGGCTCAGCTGGTCCGAGCAGATCACAACAACGGGCTGAAGAGCCGCGCTACGTTCTCGGCACACTTGCGCGCGAGATTGCGGCGCTCCCAGTCGCTTGCTCTCAGTGGGACGGATTGTTCCAGCCTTGAGCGCTCGATCTGGCGCAAGGTAAGTGTCGCCTCGCGGTCGTAAAGGACGAGGCTGATCTCCGAATTCAGGGCAAATGATCGCATGTCGACGTTGCTCGATCCGACGACGGCGACTGCCTCATCGATGCTCATATGCTTGGCGTGCAGGAAGCCCGGCTGGAACAGGTGGATCACCGCACCGGCCGACAGCAGCTCGGAATAGTAGGACTGCTGCGCGAGGTGAACGAGGGGATGATCGGAGCGGCCGGACAAGAGCAGATGGACCTCGGCTCCCTTGAGGATCGCCACCTGCAACGCTTGCAGGAGGGGCTCGCTCGGGACGAAGTAGGGAGTGGAGATCAGGACACGATCTCGAGCCGAATGAATCAGCGCAACGAACAGCTCGTCGATGCCCCCATGCTCGAGATCGGGCCCACTCGGCAGAACTTGCCCGAGGCTGCTGCCGGCATCGTCTGCCGGAGGGTAGAGATGCCCGTCGGCGAGCTCCTTCTCCGTCTCGAGGAACCAGTCCGCCACGAAGACCGCCTGCAATTCGCCGACAACCGGCCCTCGAACCCGGGCCATTACCTCCCAATTTGGCCAGCCCCATCCATGATCGGCGTCGATGATGTTCTGCGAGCCGGTGTAACCGGTGCGTCCGTCGATTACGGCGATCTTGCGGTGATTGCGCAGGTCGAAGCGCGTGGTGCGGCCAAGCACCCGAATCGGCAGGATCTCGTGAACTTCGACGCCTGCGGGCCGCAGCTCCCGCTCGATGCGGGCGGCCCACGTGCGCGATCCGATCGCATCGACGAGCACCCTGCACCTGACGCCGCGCAGCGCGGCCTGGCGCAGCGCGGCGATCACCTTCTGGCCGGCGGCGTCCGTGGCGAAGATGTAGAAGAGAAGGTGGACATGGTCGTTGGCGTGCCCGATATCCTCAACGAGGAGACCGATCGTTGCGTCGTAGTCCGTCAGGAAGTCGACCTCATTGCCTTGTAAGAGCGGCATGCGGCCAATCCCGCTCACGAGGGAAGCCGCTGAAGCTTGGACGAGCGGCAGCTCGGCCGGCCGAGCGACCCGGTCGATGCAGGAAACTGCCCGGTCGATGATCGGCCAGAGTTGCGCGACACGTTCTCGACGCCACCGGGGGTGGAATGGCCGGCCGATCGCCAGATAAAGGACGAGGCCGAGCCACGGCGCCACGAAGAAGAGGAGCAGCCAGCTCTGCGTCGCAGCCGGCGACCGGCGGAAGGGAACAACGATCAGCGCGCCGATCCGGATCGCCCAAGGCGCTGCGACGGCCAGCCACTCGAGAGCGACGCCCAGGTTCACCTCATCGCCTTTGGCGATGAAGAAGCCGTGTTGCGCGAAGTGATCCGATCCCAGCATCGCGGCCGCGGTGTGGACTCCTGGGCGGAGCGTGCCTCCCAACCCATTCTGTGTCGAGGTCCAGAGAGGCTAAAGTCGTGTGGGATGCGATCGGCTCGGTTCGGTCCACGGGCGTCTGGTCGATCGGCATGCTGGGCTGGGAGACCACTTGGCGCGTTGCGCACGGTGCCGCCTCATGGCGGCGGGCCGGCGTCCTCGTACACGAACCGCTGCTGCCGCTTCCGGATGACGCCAGCCGCGCCCGTTGAGATCAGCCCGCACATAATCACCTCCTCGAAGGAGCGAGCTTCCCACCGGCAAGGTGGCGTGGCCCTGACATAGCTCAGGACGAGCTCGACGAAAGTTAAGGTATGAGCTGCGTGCCGGACCTTCCGGAACCAGGTGATGCCCAGACGAAGGGTCGAATGGCGTAGCTCGTGCCGCCGTGCATGACGGCTGAAGGGACCAGGTGGGCGCTCGGGCTCGGCGCCTTGCGTCGCCCCGAAGCTCAGCTCGTGCGGCAGATGTGCTCGCGCCATGCGCCGGCGTCGCGGTTGGGATCAGGTCGGCGTGGCCGTGAGGCCAACACGAGACAGATCGGGGTGAGCACACATGGATAAACCACTTGTCATCATCTCCGGCGCAACGGGCAATCTTGGACGTTCGGTGGCGGCTGTGCTTTCAGCGGATTACCGGATCGTCGGGCTCGATCTCAAAGCAGAGGCGCTGACCTTCCCGGTGATCAAGGTCGATCTTGCTTCGGACCAATCTGTGCTCGATGCTCTGGCGCAGATCCGCGCGAGCCATGGTGGACGCGTGGCGTCGGTGATCCACCTGGCGGCCTACTTCGACTTCACGGGCAAGGAACATCCGCTCTACCGGTCGGTCAATGTAGAGGGCACGCGCCGGCTCCTGCGAGCGTTGCAGGACTTCGAAGTAGAACAGTTCGTCTATTCAAGCACGATGCTCGTGCACGCGCCGTGCGCGCCGGGCGAACAAATCGACGAGAGCTGGCCGATCGATCCCCGTTGGGCCTATCCGAAGTCGAAGGCGCTGGCCGAAGAGGTAATCCGCGAAGAACACGGTTCCATCCCATATGCGATCTTGCGCTTCGCCGGGGTGTACGACGAGGAGTCTGCAGTCCCCACGCTCTCCAATCAGATAGCCCGGATCTACGAACGCGAATTCGAGAGCTTCTTCTACTCGGGCTCGCCGCTAGTGGGCCAGTCCATGGTCCATCGAGAGGATGTTGTCGAAGCGGTCCGTCTCGCCGTTCAACGCCGGGACACGCTGCCGCCCGATGCGGAGATCCTGATCGGCGAGCCCGAAGCGCTGGGGTATGATGCGCTGCAAGACGAGATCGGATATCTCATCCACGGCATCGAGGACTGGCCGACGTTGCGAGTGCCAAAGCCGGTGGCGGCAGTCG
>DAIMKE010000178.1:0-8721 GCA_036721875.1 Bradyrhizobium sp.
GGTCCAGATGGCCCCGACAGGCGCGACCTTCGACAAGCTGTTCGCTTCCGGCTTCGGCGCCGTGATCAAGGTCGCGCATGCCTCGCAGATCGTGAAGGACAAGAGCTACGAGCAATCCGCAAGGCGCGGCGGCTTCACCCTGAACGCGATCGATTCGGCGAAGGCGATCGCCAGAAAAAATCCCGCCATTTCCGAAGAGACGCTGGCGACCGGCATGCTGTCGGCCTCGCCCGCGGTGCCGGGGGAAGACCTCGATACGGTCGGGCTGGAGTGGCTGCTGGTCGCCCAGTCGAGGCTCCCGACCACGACCGTGAGTGACCTCGCGCGGATCATCTACGAGAACAAGGCCGAACTCGCGCTCGAAAATGGCTTCGCCTCGAGGATCGAGCCGGCTGCGACCGACAAGGATGCCTTCATCGTGGCGCATCCGGGCGCCGCCGAGTACATCAACGACGAGGGCAAATCCTTTGTCGAGCGCTACGGCGACCTCATGTATGTTGCGCTGGCGGCGCTGAGCATCATCGGCACGATCTTTGCCGCCATCTACACCAAGGTCACGCGCATCGCGCCGGAGAAAGCAAGCGAGCTCGCGACCGCCATTCTCGATATCGGCGAGCGCGTGGAATATGCCAAATCGCCCGACGCACTCGACGAAATACAGGACGAACTGGAAACCATCCTGCGTAACGTGGTGATCGGACTGCGCGACGGCACCATCAGTAGCGACGGGCTCGACACCTTCAAGCTCGGTTATGAATTCGTGCGCGACGAGATCGCCCTGCGTCGCGACCATCTGAAGCGGCATCCGCCTTCGCAGGATATAACGGCTGGTGACCCTGCAGCAGCCCGTGACGACAAGGTCGTGGTCGTGAAGACAGCGCAGAGCGCGTAAAGGCAGATGATCGTTATCGTACAGTCGTCGAGCTTGCCAGTGGGCGCGGCATTCCGTTTCGCGTTTCGATAGGTAACTCTTGCAAAGCGGTTGAAGGTCATGCCTCGATAAGGCTTAGCAGCGGAGTTGGCGGCTCGTCTGTCAGCCCCCCGGGCCGTCCTTCATGATGTAGCCCATCAGGTCGCCCACGTTGTGCTCCAAATCCCGGATGATGTCCTTGACGACGTCTCCAATCGAGACCACGCCCACGACCTTTCCCGCGTCCAGCACTGGCAAATGTCGAAAGCCGCGTGCAGCCATCATGGCCATGCAGCCTTCCAGCGGATCGTCCGGCTTGACCGTCACCGGGTTGCCCGTCATCACTTGACGCACCGGCGTCTGCTTCGCATCGAGCCCCGGCAACAGCACTTTGATGGCGCAGTCACCTTGGGTCACGATACCGACCAGCACGTCGTCGTCGATGACCAGTACCGACCGGACGCTGTTGTCGCGCATCTGGCGCAAGGCTTCGACGACCATGTCTCCAGAACGAACATGGATCAGGACGCCACTTTTCTGGGCCAGAGCATTTTTTACCGTGCTCATCGATCTCCTGTCGTGGACCCTGTCCTGCCCCGCCTTGATGGTCCGCATTGCAGGTTAGTTGAAATTTCCTGCCTTGTCAGCACCGCGCCGACATGCGCCGGCGAACCCTGCCACCGATCACGACAGAGGGATTTTCACCGCCTTGATGGCGAACCGGAATAGTATGTTGTTCCGGCCGCAGACAACAGGAAGCTCACATGCCGCACTACATCATCTACTTCAACCAGCAATGGGTCGGTGATCACCCCAAAGAGTGGTTTCAGTCTCGCGGACCGTTGGCCAGGGCAGCCGTGGCCGAGATGAAGGAAGCAGGCGTGCTCGTCTTCGCCGCGGGAGTGGAGGAAGATCTGAGCAAGGCTTTCAGTGCCAGCAACATCAGCGGCGAACTGCAATTCAGCGAAGGTCGGTATTCCAACGCACCGGAGTATCTCGGTGGCTTCACGGTCGTTGATGTTCCCGAGCAAGAGGCGGCGAAGTTCTGGGCCGGCAAGCTCGCAATCGCTTGTGGCTGGCCGCAAGAGGTCCGGCCACTCCATGTGTGACGGTTGCAAGGTGTGAGTCCGAACCTGCGCTGAGGTCGATGGCTCAACCTCTCGCGTCGTCCGTGATGACCGGATTGGGTCACTAGCAGACGCTCGGACCCCATCCGCGCTTGGTCCGCTCCATCACGGAAAGCGGATGTTTGTGAAACGATTGGGCACTTCGGCTAAGGGCCAGTAAGCGGACATGATCCCAGCTGCGATTTGATGGCCGTTCACGTAACGCAATTTGCAGACACACAGCGACGGGCCAAGCTATCAGCCAGCCAACGCTAAACGGCAGTCCGAAAAACAATGCGAACATGGCCGCGAAAAATATGTCGTTGGGACGTCCACCCCATTCGGGATTACCTAAAACAGCGGTCCAGCAGCCCAAATAGAATAGGATGCCGCACGAGATGACCCGGTAGAGGATTCTGGACCAGTTGCTGCGTGAAAGGAGGCGCACCAAACATGATGCGAGGAACGCAAAGAACACTACGCCGATGCCCACCGGACTGCCGGCGAACACCAATATGAAATTAAGTCCGGTGAACACCCACATTACCGATCTTCTCCAACTTACTACGCTTAATGATGCTCGGTTAATGCGCGGTTAGGTTGTGGGAAGCTCCATGGCGCGGCATTCTTTATGGGGCGATGTTGGATCGCTCGGGAACAAAAATCATGGTGAGCGTGAACACTTGGCTGAGCAACATCGTTGGTTGGCTTATGATAGTTGCTGGCACGCTCACTACCGTGTGGGGCGTACTGGCTACCAGTTATCAGTTCATTGTGGGGCTTTCGTCAGTGGTGTGGTTGGGTGTTGGAGCAGCAGTCGCGGGACTTTGCTTAGTGAAGCTTGGGATCTGGCTGAATGAGCCGTCTCGATAAACCCGATATGCCCGCTTTAGGTCACTTGCCGACATTGGTCGGGGATGAAGGTATGTCCGCCTTACCCCGAAAGCGCCGCCAAACCACGGCTCTCAAGTTGACGGAGCGCTCGCATATGAGCGCGCAACGACCCTTGCCCGGGCCTCGTCGATCTTGCGCTTGAGGGCGGCGCGCCGCGCATCGGACAGCGGCAGGCTCAGCCCGGAAGGCGGAGTTGGAAGGCTCGACGCCCCCTTTGCCTTCGCAAGCTGTCCGAAGTTTGAAATGACTTCCTTCACCAGCCGTCTGATGGCAGGCTCGACCTTCGCGCAGATGAACCAGCAGAACACGACAAGCATGGCCAGACTGGCCCACAAAGCCAACGAGGCATCCAGGCCGGCGTCGACCAGGACACGAATGATCGCCGTGCCGGTGACGTTGTGGGTCAGATAGAGCGGATAGGTGATCAGCCCGAGCGTTCTCAAATACGCCGGCGCTTCGGGAGAAGCGGTGCCGGTAGCGTTCCTGCTTTTGTTCGCGGCAACGGCAATGAGCAACACCGCCGCGGCCCAGACGAGGATCGGCACAATGGCAGATTGATCCGAGATGGCGGGAATCTGCGCCAGGAGGAAATGGGAGAAATAGTAGATCTCGGCACAGCCGGAGAGGCACGTCACGACCACGGCAACCCGTTCGAGAGCCGTCAACGGCCTGTTCGCGGAAATGAACAGCCAGATCCCGAGCGCGAAGAAGCAGCCGTGGTTCAGCAGCCATGTTGCGCCCGGCACCCGAAACATCAGGACAACCCAGTAGAACATGTCGGACTGAAACGCGCCCGACAGCACCAGCATGGAAAAGGCGTTGAACACGGCGCTATGGATGGTGAGACCCCAGGCCAGATGCCGCAGCGTGACTTTCTTCGTTACCAGCGTACAGAACACAAGCCCATAAAAGGCCATCTCCGCCGCCAACGTCCAATAGACGGCGTCAAGCCATTGACCCTTTATCCCCTTGGGAATGAGCAGCATCGCCTGCAGGTAGGGAAGGAAGAATTCGGACGCCTTCTCACGCGCAAAGAACAGCAGAACGAGGAGGCTCAAGGTGGAGGCAACCCAGACCGCCGGATAAAGCCGGAGTGCGCGACCGAGAAGAAACTCTTTCGGCGAAGACTTGCTCGCGGAGCTCGCAATGACGAAGCCGGAAATGACGAAGAAGATTTCAACGCCCACCCAGCCGAACCAGGTGAAAGGCGCGGCGTTCGGAAATTGAACGTCGGCGGCGAAGTGATGCTCGAAACTCTGGGGGGCGCCGATGGAAGCCCCGGCCCAGGAGTAGAACATCAGGTGAAAAATCGCGACGCCGAGAGCAGCCCCGAAGCGCAGCGGATCGAGCAACGAGAAATAGTTTTTCACGGGAATTCACCGCAAACATGAAATATTCCCGTTGCAGGTACCGGGTTAGTTCAACGCGCTCTTTGACGAACGTCACACATGCCTTGAGCACACCCGAGCGGCTGTAGAAGCACGAGCCCGGCCGTGGTACTCATGAGTGGCGCAATTGCGGACTGCGGCAGGAGCCTCGGCAATGGTTGAGCAGAAAATCATCTTCAACGACGGTGCCGCTTATGAGCAGATGATGGGGGTCTGGAGCCGGTTTGCCGGTGAGGACTTCCTTGCCTGGTGGGGGCCATCCCCGGGTTTGCGGTGGGTCGACATCGGCTGCGGCAACGGGGCCTTCACTGAATTGCTGGTCGAGCGATGCAGTCCCGTGGAGGTCCAGGGTATCGATCCATCCGAAGGGCAACTCGCTTTTGCACGCACGCGGCCCGGGTGCCGCCCGGCAATTTTTCAACAGGGCGATGCCATGGCCCTTCCGTTCGCCGATGGCTGCTTCGATGCAGCCGTGATGGCGCTGGTACTTGTGTTCGTTCCGGACCCCGCGAAGGGCGTCAGCGAGATGGTCCGGGTGGTTCGCCCGGGCGGTGCAGTCGCCACCTACATGTGGGACATGTTGGGTGGCGGATTTCCATTGGATCCAATCCACCTGGAGCTACAGGCGATGGGCTATCCAGCTCCTCGCCCGCCACAGATGGAAGCGTCCCGAATGGAGTCGTTGCGGGATTTGTGGGTCGATGCGGGACTCGAGGACGTGCAAACGCGGGAGATCACCGTAAACAGGACTTTTGCAGATTTTGACGACTTCTGGATCACAAACCTCAAGTCTCCCGCGCTCGGCCCCACAGTTGCCGCCTTGCAACCCGCAGACGTGGAGACGCTCAGGTCAAGGGTGTGCGCGCGCGTACCGGCAGGTGCCGATGGCCAGATAACAATTGGTGCACGCGCGCATGCGGTAAGCGGACGCCGGCCCACGTAGCCGCGTCAGGCCGAAGTCGAAAGCAGACGCGGTTGACCGCCCGGCGATCACTCCGATGGCTTGACGCCGAGATCGCGCAGGATGCGGAGCATAACGTCGCTGTCGCGCTTGAAGATGCGAGCCGTCGTTTCAAGGTCGGCCGGGGAAGACAGAATAAAGTTGTTCAGCATCTGCTGGACCTTGGGGTCGGATCCGGCTTGAATCAACATCGGCGCGAGCCGCTCAACGATCTCCTTCGGCGTGCCGGCGGGTACGGCGAATGTGGTGAATGCACGCAGATCGTAGAAGTCGCCGACAGCGCCCTGCTCGGTCATCGTGGGCGTGTCCGGATACGGTGGCAGGCGGCTGCCGACTACGCCGATCAGGTTTCCAGTTCCCGCCTGGATGACGGGTGCTGCGGCGGCGAAGCTTCCCGCGGCGCCATCCAGCGTCTGTCCCGCGATGTCATTCCACATCGGCGCCTCGCCGCGGTACTGGATGACCTGGAACTTGATGCCGTATTGCTTCGCGATCGACTCGATGAGGACGTGCGGCGTCGAGCCCACGCCGTACGATCCCCAGTTCAGGCTGCCGACCTTCTTTGCATAGTCGACGAACTCGCGAAGGTTCGTTGCTCCCGTCTTCTTCGCCGCCACTACCGGACCGCCGGCGCCGCTGACCATCGTGAGATAAATGAAATCTTTCTCGGGATCGTACGGAAGGTCCTTCACCGTCACGCGGTTCTGGATGAGCGACGAAGAGATCGTGCACAGGATGGTAGTGCCATCCGGCTCTGCGCGCTTCGCTTCCGTCACGCCGATGACGCCGCCTGCGCCGGCCTTGTTTTCGACGATGACCGTCTTTCCCAGTTGCCGCGCCATGTAGTCGCCGAAAGCCCGTGCGATGCCGTCCGTCTGGCCGCCGGGCGGATATGGCACGACGATACGAATGGGCCGGGCCGGCCACGCGGATTGCGCCTGCGTCTTTGCGGAGGAGACGCCCAAGAGCGCCACCGAACCAGCCACGAATGTTCGCCGCGTCAGCTTTTTCATTTTTCCTGCCCCTGGTGTCTTTTTGATATTTTCTTGTTCCGGCCGCGAGCACGCAACTCACCGCCAAGCTTGGTGAAGAGCTATCACGGCGAGGTCATTCAGGCGAATGTCCGCCGAGGTGACATTTCGGCACATAACACCGGACTGTGTCAGCTAATTTTCTTCTACAAGGAAAATCATGGTCGTCAGGCAAGCCCATGACGCCAGGCCACAATCTTCAAGATGATGGAACGCCCACATACAAGCGGGCGACCGCCCGCGCCCGGATCTCGGCGATCTTGCGCTTGAGCGCAGCCTGCCGGGGATCGGGCAGCGCCGCGGCGCGCGCTTCCGCCACTGCGCCGGCGAGATCGGGCAAATCCAGCACGCCGTCGAAGGTCGGCTTGGCGAGGCCGTCGATGATCGCGTTCCAGTCCGCCATGCCCTGGCGATAGACGTCGCCATAGCCGTGGATCATGGTCGCGGTCTGCACGATTTCGGAGGCCGCCGCCGGCTGCCTGGTCAGGCTGCGGTCGATCATGTGCAGCCAACGCTCGACCCAGACCCGTTCCTTGGCGTAACGGACCGAGTAGCGCCGCCACCGGCGCAATCCTGCGCCCATCTTCAGGCGGAGAATGCCGAACCAGCTCTTCGAGCTGAAGCGAAGCTTGACGTTCCTGTGGTTCCTGCCCGCCCATTCGAGCGCGTCGAGCAGATATTCGGCGATGACGGCGGGAAGCACGCTGACCAGTTCATCGAGCCGGAATTTTCTGACGTCGACCGACCTCGGCTGTGTGCGGGAGCGGTCGGCCAGCCCGGACAGTTTCAGCTGCGCGATCCGGATCAGGTCGTCGTAGCTCATGCGCACCGCCATCAGCCGCGCGATGTCGGTCAGCATGGCGTCGTCGACACCGTTCTTGCCGACGAAGCGCCGCAGCCGGTCGACATAAAGCTGCGCATAGGCCGTGCCTTGATAATCGATCAGGAGAGCGATGGCATCGCTCGCCGCCGCCATCACGGGCTCCGGCAAGCCCTCGGGCAGCAACGGTGGCGTGTCGTCCTCCTCGCCGATGAAATCGGCGAACAGGTAACGCAGCGACGACAGGATACCGCGGTCTGACACTCCGTCTGCTCCCGGCCTCTATGCAGGCTTCGGCTCGACTGCGGGCGCCGTTTGCTGGGCCAGTCGCTTTTCCAGCGTCTCGATGTTCTGAAACAGCCGCGCGCTGGCAAGGCGCAGGAAGTAGAAGCCGAAGGCCGGATTCTGCACGTAGAGCTCCTCGACCTTGGTATAGCTGACGCTCAGGATCTTGCCGGCCTCGATGCATTCCAGCGTCTGGGTTCGCATGTTGGATGGCGACAGCATGCCGAGTTCGCCGACGATGGCGCCCACCGGCAAGACGATGCCCGACTCGACCAGCTTGAACTTGCCGCTGACGATATAGAGCATGTCCTCGGCCTTCTCGTCCTTGTAGAAAAGAATCTCGCCGGCCGCGCAATCGCGCTCGGTCATGAACGGCTTCAGCCATTCCATCGAGAGATCGCTGTTGACGGATTTCTTCACGTCGCGCACCAGCTGCAGCATCTGGTGCAGGCGATAGGAATTGACCAGCAGCATGGCCAGCTGCACCACCATGACCAGGTAGTTGCGGGCCGGGATCGCAGTAATGATCAGGATGACGTTGGCGAGTATGCCGAACACCCGCAACGGGATCATGGTCTTCATCGTGGTGGTGGCGACCACGAAAATTGTAGCGAACAGCGCGCCGGCGGTTCCTGCGTGTTGTGCCAGATGGGACGTATCCATTGGATGCCAGCCAATTTCCCTAAGTGAACGTGTTCTGTTGCAGCGTCCGCTATCGTACGGTCCGCAACGCACCTTTGGTATACGAGGAAAGAACTACGTTTTGTCGGGATTCTCACGATTCCCGGGTAAAAATTCGGCCTCCCCCCGCTGTTGGGACGGCATCGGCAGGCGGAGGTACGAGAAGCCGCTTGACCGCGCTCCAGCAGCCGGCTTTTTTGCCGGGTCAAACGGCGCTCTGCCAAAACGCAACAAGCAAGAATAATGGAGAACAGAATGTCCGAGGCAGCCAGCGCGCCCATCCTCGAAATCAGCGGCGCGCGCGCCACCATCCGCCTCAACCGGCCAAAACATCTGAACCGGCTGCAGAGCGAGGACCTCGACCACCTCATGAAACTGTTCGACCGCATCGAGGCCGACGCTGCGATCCGCGTGCTGGTGCTGACCGGGACCGGCCGCGCCTTCAGCGCGGGCTACGACCTCAACTCGGTCGCCGACCGCGCCACGAGTGCGAACGAACAGCCGAGCGCGGGATCGGCGTTCGAAGTCGTCGTCAACCGGCTGGAAGATCTCGGCGTGCCGACGATCTGCCGGCTCAATGGCGGCGTCTACGGCGGCTCGACCGATCTGGCCCTGGCCTGCGATTTCCGCATCGTCTCGGAGACC
>DAIMKE010000179.1:0-8698 GCA_036721875.1 Bradyrhizobium sp.
GCCATCAATTGCGCGGTGATGCGGCGGCTGACGAACGTCATCAGCCCGGAATTCTCCGTCGCCGCCACCGCTTCGGGCAGCAGCCGCAGCGCAAACCGCGCCAGGTCCTCGCTGCGCTTGCGGTCGCGCAGCCAGTCGGCGATGAACGAGCCGAAATCGATCTGCCGCAGTTTTGCTTCGACGGGAGCGGATTCCAGGAAATGCACCTCGATGAATTCGCCGAGCTTGTCGGCGATGCGGTGTTGGTTGCTCTGGATGATCGCGGTGTGCGGAATCGGCAGTCCCAGCGGTCTTTTGAACAGCGCCACCACGGCGTACCAGTCGGCGAGCCCGCCGATGGTGGCCGCCTCGGCAAAGGCCGCGATGAAGCCGAACACGGGGTGCACGGGCAACATCGCCTTCGCGGCAAGAAAAATCGCAAACGTCGCCGCCAGCACCGACGTCGCCAGCAACTTCACGCGCCTGAGCTCAGCGGCGCGCACAGCGTCGCCGGGGGTGTCGATGGCGAAAGTGGCCGGAAGGGTCATGGCGGCTTTCGGACGTTGAATTCGAATTCTAGCGTCTCACGTCCGACGTGTCCCGGACGCGGTGCAGCGCCCCTTCGCGCTGCTCCGCAGAGCCGGGACCCACGCGCAAGTATGGACCCCGGCTCAGCAGCGCACCGCTACGCATTGCACTGCGTCCGGGGAACGCGGCAGACAAAAAGAAGGCCCGCCAAAGCGGGCCTTCGAAACAGCAGTTGCCAGGCGGATCGCGATCAGGCGGTCCTGGAGTAGACCTTCGAGAAATTGTCCTGCGCGGTCTTGGCACCCTCGGTGACGAGCTTGCCGAGATACTCGGTGGTGGCCTTCGCGCGCGAGACGAACACTTCGCCACGCTCACGGACCATTTCCGACTGGATCTGGGCGGCTTCGCTCAGCGACTTGGCCGAAGCGAGCTTGTCGATGCCGGCGAAGAACGCTTCCGCGTCCTGGTAGAGCGCCTGCTGGATGTTGCGGCTGATCTTGGCCGCCTCGGTGACCGAACCGGCAACGGCGGTCTCGACGGCAGCGGTGACCTTCTCGGAACCGGCATGGAAGTCAGCGGCGCGAACCTTGGCGGTCTCGGCCTGCTTCTTCACGAACTCACGGGCAGCTTCCGGAACTTCCAGGTTCTGGAGCTTGGTGAACGCCTCGGTGACGGGCGCGAAGGCTTCCTTGACGGTGTTCAGCACGGAATTGGTTTCGGTGGTCATTGGGGTTTCTCCATCCTCATGTTTGAGCTATGGGCTCACCCCGTCCGGTTTGGCCCGGGGCGAGATCGTTGTGCCATAGTTAATGGTGCATCGCAACATCAATGTTGCACTGCGATATCACGAATCCGTGATAGGCATGATCGATGAGCACTTTGCCCGGAGAACCGGCAAAAGTTCCACCTTAGTCTAATGCCGGCGCCGCCCACTGCTACTTTGCATGGGGTTGTTTTGCGGGTTTTTGTCCGGGCGATGTCCGGCCGGTCAGTGCTGGACGGCCCCCGGCAAGCCGTAGGCTTCCATCTGCGCCCTGACCTGCGCCACGTTGTGCCCGAGCACGACGATATCGTGCTTCTTGCCGTCGGCGTCCTTGACGTGGTCCCGCAGCAGCGCCTCGGCCTTGAAGCCGAGACTCTCGAACAGGGCGATTGCCGCCTGCTGGTCGACGGTCATCTGCACCGAGAACTTTTCCAGCCCGGCGCCGAGGGCAACCGCAAACGTCTCCTGCGACAGCGCCCGGCCGACGCCCTGCCCCCGCACGTCCTGCGACACCACCATCCGGATCTCGCCGACATGGGGCGACCAGGAATGCGGGTCGCGCACCAGCGTGCCGCAGCCGACCACGGCGCCGCCCTTGATCGCAAGCAGGCTCACGATCGCGCCACGGTCGATTTCGTTGACCCAGGCCGACAGCACTTTTGGCTGGCTGATATTGCGCGGCAGGAACAAGAGATCGTGCGTCGGCAGCTTTTGCGCGAACGCCAGCACCGCCGGCTCGTCGCTGCGCGTCATCAGGCGGAATTCGATGTCGCCGGCGTCGGTCTTGACGTGGCGCGGATAGGAACGTGTTTCGCTCATGTCGATCTCTTGCCCAGCCAGGAGTCCAGTTTCGGCCACAGCCGCTTGATGGCGTTGGCGCCGGCGACGAGGCTGACGTGACCGCCTTTCAGCATCACCTCTTCCTTGTCCGTCGAGCCGACCTTGGTGATCAGATGCTTGGCCGCATCGTACGGCACGATGTGGTCGTGCTCGGCGACCGCGTGAAGAAGCGGCACCTTGATCTTTGAAATATCCGCCGCGCGACCGCCGACCGACATGGTGTCGTTGTAGAGCTTGTTGTCCCACATCAGGTTCTTGGTGATGTCGCGGAAATACTCGCCAGCCAGCGGCAGGGTGTCTGTGCCCCAGCGATCCATCATCCGGTAGGCCTTGACGTACTCATCGTTCCAGATGTTTTCCCACAACTGCACCTGGCTGGCCGCGCGCGACGCCGGCCGCAGCATTTCGAAGGACTGCAGGATCAGTTCCGGCGGCACGTTGCCGACGCTGTCGACCAGCCGGTCGACGTCGAAATAGCGGCGATCCGAGAAATTCGAGAACAGCTTCATCTCGCGGAAATCGATCGGCGTGGTGAAGCAGATCAGATTCTTCATCGGCCCTTCGTTGAAGATCGAGCCATACAGCAGCGACAGCACGCCGCCGAAGCAATAGCCGATCACGGTGACGTCGTTCTCGCCGGAATCCTGCTGCACGCGGCGGATGCAATCCGGGATGAAGTCGAGGACGTAGTCCTCCATCCGCAAGGACTTTTCTTCCGGCTTCGGCGCGGTCCAGTCCAGCATGTAGACGTCGTAGCCGCGCTTCAGCAGGAACTCGATGAAGCTCTGGCCGGGCACCAGATCCAGAATGTAGCCGCGGTTGGTGGTGGCCATCACGATCAGGATCGGCACGCGGTAGATTTCGTCCGCCATCGGCCGGTAGTGATAGAGGTTCATGGTGCCGCGGACCGCCAGGATGTCCTTCGGCGTCGATCCGAGCGACGGACCGGACGAGGAGAAATATTCGACGCCCTTGATGCTGCGCTGGATCGCGCGCTGCACTTCGGACTGCACCCGTTCCGAGATGGAAGCGAGATCGAGACCCGCGGCAGGAGCGTTCATTTCTGCTCTCCCTCCGATGGCGGGCGCCTGGTGCGCGGTGGCCGCGGCGCGACATTGCCGCTCGCCGATGCCAGCGAATTGTGATGCACCTGGTGCAGCAGCGCCTTGATCTCGTTGAGCTGGCCTTCGATCGCCTGGATGCGCTCCGCCATGCCGACCATCTGCGCCCGGCTCGGCAGGTTCATCGCCAGCAGATATTTTTCCATCAGCTCGCCGAGCTGCTTCTGCGCGCCGGCCGAGACGCCGCCGACCTGGTTCATCACCTTGGAGAATTCCGGCGACGTCATCGTCTGGTTGGCGAAGGAGTTGAACCCCTTCTCCATCTCTCCGATCATGGTCCGCCAGATCTCGGCAGGATCGTTGCCCTTGTCGGCCATTGCGCGCTCTCCCTCACGATGACGAGCGCTTGTCACGCTTCGCTTGTTCCGCCCATACGACACCGTTGCGCTGGACCGGTCAACCGCGGCGAAGCCTTCTGCGGTGCGGGAAACCATGCCATAATTATCAGACACGGTATCACTTGAGGGAAGACACCCGCGATGCTCGCTCATCAGCCGCCCCAGATTGCCCGCGCCAACGGCATCGACATCTGCTACGAGATTTTCGGTGACCCGGCTGCGGAACCGCTGCTGCTGATCATGGGGCTCGGCGCCCAGATGATCCATTGGGACGACGATTTCTGCCGCCAGCTCGCTGCGCGCGGCTTTCGCGTGATCCGTTTCGACAACCGCGACATCGGCAAGTCCTCGCACCTTTCCGGCGGCAAGCGTCTGACCGCGTTCGAACTGCTCAAGCTGCGGCTGCTGAAGATTCCGGTGGCCGCACCCTACAAGTTGATCGACATGGCCAAGGACACCATCGGCCTGATGGACGTGCTCGGCATCAAGTCGGCGCATCTGGTCGGCGCCTCGATGGGCGGCATGATTGCCCAGGAGATCGCGATCTCGTTCCCGCAGCGGGTGCGTTCGCTGACCTCGATCATGTCGACCACCGGCAACCCAAGGATACCGCCGCCGACCCGCGAGGCCGCCGCCATGCTGATGGCGCCGCCGCCGAACACCAGGGAGGAATACTACGCGCGGTTTGCCCGAACCTGGAAAGTGCTGCGCGTCGGTTCCTTTCCCGAGGACGAAGCGCTCGATCCCTCGCGCGCGGCACGCACCTTCGAGCGCGGCCTCAATCCGGCCGGCGTCGGCCGGCAGCTGCGCGCGGTGCTGGCTTCCGGCAGCCGCAAGGAGCGGCTGCACCACGTCAAGATCCCGACGCTGGTGATTCACGGCACCGTCGATCCGCTGGTCCGCCCCGAGGGCGGCAAGGACACTGCGGCATCAATCCCCGGCGCAAAGCTTTTGATGATCGAGGGCATGGGCCACGCATTGCCGATCCCGATGTGGCCGCAGATTATCGACGCGATCGACAAGCACGCCCATGGCGCAGCGGCGAAGGCGGCTTAAGTTTTTGTCGCGATCCAGATGATGTGGCGCGCGCCACCGCCTCTGCCTGTGGCGCGGACGTTCACTTCGTTGACGTCGAAGCCCGCGCCGCGAAGGCGTTTTGCGAACGTCGCGTTGGGCCCCGACGACCAAACAGCCAGTACCCCGCCCGGCCGCAGCGCCGCGTGCGCCGCGCTTAACCCGGCTACACTGTAGAGCGCATCATTGGCCTTGCGGGTCAGCCCTTCCGGCCCATTATCGACGTCAAGCAGAACGGCGTCGAAGGCCGCACGATGCGAGCGGATGATGTTGGTGACATCGGTTTCCCGGATGCTGACGCGGGGATCGTTCAGGCTGTCGCCAAAGATCTCGGCCATCGGGCCGCGCGCCCAGGCGACGACCGCCGGCACCAGCTCCGCCACCACGATCTGCGCCTTGGCTCCGAGTACGGCAAGCGCCGCACGCAGCGTAAAGCCCATGCCGAGCCCGCCGATGAGCATATGCGGCTTTTCGACCGTTTCGATCTTCTTCGCCGCAAGCGTGGCGAGTGCTGCTTCCGAGCCAGAGAGGCGGCTGTTCATCAGCTCGTTGGTGCCGAGCATGATGGAGTACTCCTTGCCGCGGCGCATGAGGCGGAGTTCATCCTCGGTGCCGGGGATGCGGGCGGTGTCGAGTTTTTCCCATGGAATCATAAGGGAGACTTAGCACGTCTCACGATCGCCGCGACGTACTGGGCCCCCCGCTTTCGCGGAGGACGACAGCGGTGCAAGCCTACCCGCTCGCCCAGACGTCGAGCACGTAGCGGTTCCTGGTGCCGAGATCGTCGATCCAGCGCAGCCCTGCCTCGGCATCGGCGCCTGACTTCTCGCGATAGATCGCGACCAGCGCGGCCTTGACGTCGGGTTCCATCTTGCCGCCGTCGCCGCAGACATAGACGATCGCGCCCTGCTCGATCAGGTTCCAGACGCGATCTTTTTGCGCGGCGACCAGATGCTGCACATAGGTCTTCTGTCCGTTCGCGCGCGAGAACGCGGTGTGCAGTTCAGTGATGCCGTCGGCGGCGAAGGCTTTCAGTTCGTCGGCGTACAGAAAATCCTGATCGGGATGGCGGCAGCCGAAGAACAGCATCGCCGGGCCGAGCGTGGCGCCTTTCGCCTTGCGGTGCGCGCGCTCCTGCAGGAAGCCGCGGAACGGTGCCAGGCCCGTTCCGGGACCGATCATGATCACGGGCACCGAGGGATCGTCAGGCAGGCGGAAGCCGGCCTTGGTCTCGCGCACCGTCGCATGAATGGTATCACCGACGCGGCGGCCGGAGAGATAGTTGGAGCAGACGCCCTTGTAGACGCCGCGCCCCGAACTCGCGGGTGCCTCCACCACGCCGACAGTGACGCTGCAGCGTTCCGGGTCGATCGAGGGTGACGACGAGATCGAATAATAGCGCGGCGCCAGCAGCGACAACATTTCGAGATAGGCGTGGAAAGGCAGTTCGCAGGCCGGATATTCCTCCAGCAGATCGAACACCGACTTGCGCTTGGCGAGCACGTCCGAACGATAGAGCTCGGTCGCGGCGGCATCGTCACCGACATAGGCCAGCAGTTTCGGCTTGGTGACGGGACAGCGCGTGTGCTCCGACATGATCTGGATCTGCTTGCGGGTCGCAATCTGCTGCAACTCGACGAATTCGGTGAGCAGCCGTCCGACCGAGACGGCGTCACCTACCGGCAATTGCGCGCGGCGACCCTCGGCGACCTGCAGCCGGATCTGGTCGGCCGGCAGAAAGCCAAAACGGCGCGCGACGGAATCGACCAGCGCCGGGTCGTTGCGCGGCACGACGCTGAGATGATCGCCGACACGGTACGTAACGCCGGGCGGCAGTTGCACCTCGATATGCCGGGTCGAGCGGTCGGAACCGTTGGCGCCGGTGCGGTTCTGCAGTTCGGAATTGACCGACACCTTCATCCGCGCAACGCCGCCTGATGCGACGATGGTATTGACCGCCGAGGGCGTCACCGGCTCGATCGAATACAGCGGTGCGTCGTCGGCGCTGCGCGTGATGTTCGAGGCGAGGCCGAACTCCTTGGCCGCCGCCGGCCCGAGCGCGGCGAACCATTTTTCGAACTGGCCGTCGAGATCGCTGCGGGCATCGCCCTCGCCGCGGCCGTAGACGCTGCGCGCGCCGTGCGCGGCGAGTTGCTCGTCGATGATGCGCGGCACGGACTGATAGGTCGCCGCCCAGTCGCTGTTGCCGCAACCGAACACCGCGTAACGCACCTTGGCGAGCGCGTCCTTCGGGAGGTCGCCTTCAAGCCATTTGACGAATTGCGTGGCGTTATCCGGCGGCGCGCCATTATACGAAGCGCAGAAGATCAGCACCCCGCCCTCCCGCGGCAGCTTGCCGACATAATCGTCGAGCGCACCGAGCCTGGTCGCAAAGCCGTTGACCTCGGCCAGATCGGCAACCCGCGTGGCGAGTTCTTCGGCGGTGCCGAGGTTGGAGCCGTAGAGCACCAGCAGCGGCGTGTTGTGTCCGGGACGGGTCCGCGCTTTCGGCGCAGCCGCATTCGAGGCGGCTGCAGCCACGGCTGCACGACCGGCGAAGGCGCCGCGATCCTTGTCGGCACGCGGCCGCACCTTGATCTTGAAGCCTTCGGGCTTGACGGTGAGCGTCTCCTTCAAGTGCATCTGGTAGCGGTGCGGATCGAGCAGCTTGAAGCGCTGCAGAATCATGCCAATCGCGAGCGCCGCCTCGTGCATCGCAAAGCCGCGCCCGATGCAGGCGCGCTGGCCGTTGCCGAACGGCTTCCAGGCGTTGATGGGCCGCTTGGCCTCGGCCTCGCGGCTGAAATTCTCCGGGTCGAACGCGTCGGGGTTCGGCCCCCAGACGCTGGGATCGCGATGCAGCGCCATCACCAGCACCGTGATGAAGGTGTTCTTCTTCAGCTTGTATTTGCCGCCGATGATTTCGTCCTTGAGCGGCGCGATGCCATAGGCCGGCGCCGGCGGCCAGAGCCGCAGCGCCTCCTTCAATATCTGCGTAATGTAGGTGAGCTGGGTGACCTGCTGATAGGTCGGCTTGGCGCCGAGATCCGGCCCGAGCACCCGGTCGACTTCCTCATAGGCCTTCTTGAGCACGTCGGGATGCTTGAGCAGCGCATAGATCGTGCACGACAAGAGTCCACTGGTGGTCTCGTGGCCGGCGATCAGGAACGTGTTGATCTGGTAGCGGATGTTGACGTCGTCGAGTTGCTCGCCGGTGGCGCGGTCGACCCCGGTCATCATCGCGCCCAGCATGTCCTTCATGCCCTCGGCGGCCTCGGCGTTGCCGCGGCGTTCGGCAATGATCTCGTCGACCATCCTGTTCATGAAGGCGACGTCCTGCGCGAGGTCGCGGCGGCGCTTCTGCAGCCACAGGCCCTCCAGCGGAATGCCGCGCGTCATCATGATGGTCTCGAGCGAACGCACCAGCGACTCCACAAACGGGTGGTAGTCGCGGCGATAGAACGAATTGAAGCGATAGTCGAAGCCGCAGAGGCCGATGGTGTCAAGCGTCAGCGCGGTCATGTCATGGACGACGTCGATCTCCTCGTCGCCGTTGAGCCGTTCCCATTTCTTCACGAGCTGCTCGGCGATGTCGACCATGCTCGGGTGATAGGACGTCATCGCGCGGTTGCCGAACGGCTGCAGCAAGATGTTGTGGGCCTTGCTCCAGTTCGGTTCGTTGGTATCGGCGGTGAACAGCCCGTCGCCACCGACGGCGCGGACGCGGCGCAGCGAGCCGCGCACCGCCTTGTCGAAGCGTTTCTCGTCGGAGAGTTCGTCGATCAGGTCGTGGCCGGAGACGATCACGAGCGGCGCGCCCATCATGTCGAGCCAGAAGATCGGACCCAGCTCCTTGGACAGCCGCACCAGATGCTGCACCGGCGCGTTCGGATCCAGCGACAGCATGTTGCCGACGACGGGCTTTTTCGGCGGATGCGGGATCGGATCTAGTTTGTTGGGGGACGCCATGGTCGAACTGTCTCCTGCCTAATCCCGTCCACCGTCATTCCGGGGCGATGCGCAGCATCGAACCCGGAATCTCGAGATTCCGGGTC
>DAIMKE010000180.1:0-8678 GCA_036721875.1 Bradyrhizobium sp.
GCGTATAGGGATGACGGGGTGAACGAAACAGTTCGGCCACCGGCGCCTCCTCGACCTTGCGGCCGGCATACATGACCATGACGCGCTCGGCGATTTCGGCGACCACACCGAGATCGTGGGTGATCAGGACGATCGCCGCGCCAACGCGGCGCTTGAGGTCCAGCATCAACTGCAGGATCTGCGCCTGGATCGTGACATCGAGCGCCGTGGTCGGCTCGTCCGCGATCAGAAGCTTTGGATTGCAGGCCAGCGCCATGGCGATCATCACGCGCTGGCGCATGCCGCCGGAAAGCTGGTGCGGATATTCGCGCACGCGCCGCGCCGGTTCGGGGATCCCGACCAGGCTCAGCATCTCGATGGCGCGCGCTTCGGCCGCCTGCTTGTCCAGCCCCTGATGCATCCGCAGCGTTTCGCCGATCTGCCGGCCGACGGTGAGCACCGGATTGAGGCTGGTCATCGGCTCCTGAAAGATCATCGAAATGTCGTTGCCGCGAATGGCGCGCATCTCGCGTTCGGAGAGCTGCAGCAGATCCGTGCCCTGAAAGCGGATCGAGCCTGCGATCTTGCCCGGCGGCTCGGCGACGAGCCGCATCAGCGACATCGAGGTGACCGACTTGCCACAGCCGGATTCACCGACGATGGCGAGCGTCTCGCCTTCGTTGACATGAAAGGACACGCCATCGACGGCACGGTTGATGCCCTCGGGGGTACGAAAATGGGTCTGCAGATTGTCGACTTCGAGCAATGCCATCAGAGGCTCTTCGCCATTCGCGGATCGAGCGCATCGCGCAGGCCGTCGCCGAGCAAATTGACGGCAAGCACAGTGACAGACAGGAACGCAGCGGGAAAGAACACGATGTAGGGCTTGACCTGCCACAGCGCCCTGCCCTCCGCCATGATGTTGCCCCAGGACGGAATGGTGGGCGGCGTGCCGGCGCCGATGAATGAGAGGATCGACTCCACGATCATGGCGCTGGCGCAGATATAGGTGGCCTGGACCAGCATCGGCGCCAGCGTGTTGGGCAGGATGTGGCGCAGGATGACCATCGGCGTTCGCGTGCCGGAGGCCGTGGCGGCGTCGACATAGGGCTGCTCGCGCAGCGACAGCACGACACTGCGCACCAGCCGCGAGACGCGCGGGATTTCGGCCACCGTGATGGCCAGGATGACGTTGCCGACGCTCGCGCGCGTCAACGCCATCAGCGCGATGGCGAGCAGGATCGGCGGTATCGACATCAGCCCGTCCATGAACCGCATCAGGATGCCGTCCGCCCATCGCACGAAGCCCGAGACGAGACCGATGGCGAGACCGGCGAGCGAGGCGAGTACGGCGACCGACAGGCCCACGGTGAGCGAGACCCGCGCCCCGTAGAGCACGCGCGAATAGACGTCACGACCAAGTATGTCGGTGCCGAACCAGTAATCCGCGGAAGGCAGGCGCGTGCGCTTGGCGGGCGAGATCGCGGTCGGGTCGACGGTCCCGAGCCAGGGCGCGAAGATCGCGATCGAGACGAGGCAGAGCAGCAACGCGCCGCCGATCGCAACCGTCGGATGATTACGCAGGAAACCGAGCACGCCGCGCCGGATCGCGACCGGCAGCATCAGGTCCGGCAATTGCGGCGCGATGACGAGGCCCGGTGGCAACGGTGCCGTGCTGGTGCTGGAGATATTCAATAGCGGATCCTCGGATCGACCAGGGTGTAGGTGACGTCGACCAGCAGGTTGACGAGCACGTAGAGGAAGCTGAACAGCAGCACGATGCCCTGGATGACAGGGTAATCGCGGCGCAGGATGGCGTCGATCGTCAGCCGGCCAAGGCCCGGAATAGCAAACACGCTTTCGGTCACCACCGCGCCGCCGATCAGCAGCGCAATGCCGATGCCGATGACGGTCACGATCGGAACGGCGGCGTTCTTCAGCGCATGGACGAACAGGATGTTGCGCGTGTCGAGGCCCTTGGCGCGAGCGGTGCGGACATAATCCTGCTGCAACACCTCGAGCATGGAGGCGCGGGTGATGCGTGCGATCAGCGCGATGTAGACGCTGCCAAGCGCCAGCGCAGGAAGAATGAGGTTCTGCAGCCACGGCCAGAGGCCGGCCGCCAGCGGCGTATAGCCCTGAACGGGTAACCATTCGAAGTGCAGCGCGAACACGAAGGCCAGCACGTATCCGACGACAAAGACGGGAAGCGAGAAGGCAAACACGGCGAATGCCATGATGGTGCGGTCCACCCAGCTTCCCGCCTTCCACGCCGCCACGACCCCGAGCGGGACCGCGACAAGGATGGTCAGGACCAGCGTGATCGCCATCAGCGAGAACGTCGGTTCGATGCGCTGCGCGATCATCGAGGCCACCGGCATGTTGGTGAAGATCGAAGTGCCGAGATTGCCGTGGAGAATCTGCCAGACCCAGGTCCCGAACTGGACCAGGAACGGCCGGTCGAGGCCGAGGCCCTGGCGAATGCGCTCGACGTCGGCGGGGCTCGCCTGATCGCCGGCGATCACCGCCGCCGGATCGCCCGGCGCGATATAGAGCAGGCTGAATACGAACAGCGCGACGATGCCCATCACAGGCAGCGTCGATAGGACGCGACGGAGGATGTACGAGACCATTGGGGTCACCGCGCCGTCATGCGGACTTCGACACGCCCCAGAAGAACGGCAGCGGCCCCTTCGTGATGCCGGAGACATTCTTGCGCCACGCCGTGTAGCTCAGAAAGAAGCCGGTCGGCGCGTAGACCACGTCGTCGAGCGCCGCCTTGTTGAGGCGCTTCACCGCGGACTTCTCTTCATCGACATTCTTGGCGGCGAACCATGCCAGAACCTCCTTCTCCACGGGCTCGCTCGTCGGCCAGCCGAACCACGCCTTGTCGCCATTGGCGCGAATGGCGTTATAGGCGGCGGGATTGATGCAGTCCGCGCCGGCGTGCCAGGTGTGAAACACCTGCCAGCCGCCCTGACCGGGGGGCGTTTTCTGGGCGCGGCGCGAGCCGACCGTGCCCCAATCGGTCGCAACGAAGTCGACGTTCATGCCGATCTGCTTCAACAGGTCCGCGGTGACATCGCCCTGTGCCTTGGTGATCGGCTGGTCCTGTGCCACGACACAGGTCACCGGCTGGCCTGAATAGCCGCTCTCGGCCAACAGCTTTTTGGCCATCGCAAGATCCCGCTTGCCTTTCAATATGTCACCGCCCTCTTCCGTGTAGAGCGGCGTATCCGGCGTGAAGAAGCCCGGCAGCGGCTTCCAGAGCGCGGTATCGTCGCCGACCAGCGCGCGCATGTAGTCTTCCTGGCTGAGCGCCGCGAGCACGGCGCGCCGCGCTTTCACATCGTTGAAGGGCGGATGCAGGTGGTTCATCCGGAACGAACCGATGTTGCCGAGCGGATCGGCGATATCGACGTTGATGTTTTTGTTCTTCCTGAGTGACGGCACGAGGTCGGTGATGGGGCTCTCCCACCAATCGACTTCGCCGTTCTGCAGCGCAGCCGCCGCCGTGGCGGCGTCCGGAATGACCACCCATTCGATGCGATCCACCAGCATCTGCTTGCCGCCGGCGAGCCAGGATGCCTTCTCCTGCCGTGGCGTGTAATCGGCAAACTTCTCGAACACCGCCTTGGCGCCGGGCACCCATTCGCCCTTGGCGAACTTCATCGGGCCCGAGCCGATATACTCGGGGATCTGCTTGAACGGGTCGGTCTGGGCGATGCGCTCGGGCATGATGAACGCGCAGGGCGTGCTGTTCTTTCCCAATGCCAGCAGCATCTTCGGATATGGCGCCTTCAGCGACCATTTGATGGTTTTGTCGTCGACCGCGGTCAGTTCGTTCTGGATCGCCTTGATCATCAGGCCCATCGGATCGCGCGCCGACCACCGCGTCAGGCTTGCCACCACGTCCTTGGCCAGCACCGGCGCGCCGTCGTGAAACTTGAGTCCTGGCCTCAGCCGGAAGGTCCAGACCAGACCGTCATCGGACACTTCCTCGGACTCGACCATCTGGCGCTGCGGCTGCAGCGTGGCATCGAGGCCGTAGAGCGTATCCCACACCAGCGCAGCGGCGTTGCGCACGACATATTGCGTGCCCCAGATCGGATCGAAATTTGCCAGATTGGCCTGCGGCACAAACTTCAGCGTGCGCGCGGCGGCGCCTTGGGAGAGCGCCGGCATCGAAAGGCCGCCCGTTGCCGCCAGGCTGCCCACCCCGGCCAGCCCCTTCAACACAGTCCTGCGATCCATACAGCGCTCCCAATCTCGAGTTATGGCGATCCGGCCATTTTTTGGCCGGAGGTTTGACGCCACACGAGGAGAAAGGGTCAGCCAAACCGATGCCAGTCAGTCTCCGTTTGCTTGCAAACGGTATGCCAGCACGGCTCGCTCGGAGCGGGTTGTGCTTTCGGGATCAGGCGCGTGCCCGTGCTGCCAGTCGACCGCGAATGACAAGCAGCCCTGCGAGTGTCAGCAAGGCAAAGGCGGCCCCCGCCAGGAACGTGGCTTGCGGTCCCGCCATATCCCACAGCGCACCGGCGACGAGGCTGGCGACAAGCAGTGCGACGCCTGTCATCAGATTGAACACGCCGAAGGCAGTTCCGCGCAATTCGGCCGGCGCCACGTCGGCGATCAGGGTGGCGAGCAACCCTTGCGTGAAGCCCATATGCAGGCCCCAGAACACGACGCCAATTCCGACCGCGACGATGCCTGTTGCAAAGGCGAGCAAGATGTCGGCCACGACAAGCAGCAGCAGGCCGATCGCCAGCAGTGTCAGCCGATTGACGCGGTCGGACAGCACGCCCACGGGATAGGCCGACAGGGAATAAGCGAGAGCCATGAGCACCAGGACGACCGGGACCAACGCCAGCGGCAAGCCGATCGATTGCGCCCGCAGGATGAGGAACGCTTCGCTGAAGCGCGCGAGCGTAAAGACCGTCGCGACCGCCACGACCCACCAATAGGACGCGCCGAGACGGCGAAGCTCATCGCGATGCAGCGGCATGCGAACACGGCGCAGTTCCTTTGGCCGAACCGGCTCCTTCACCGCAAACGCTATCAGCCCAACGGCCAAAACCGCCGGAATGGCGGCGATCCAGAACACCGCCTGAAAATTATCGGCCATCAGCCACATCAGTCCGATGGCGAGTAGCGGCCCCAGAAAAGCGCCGATCGTGTCGAGCGATTGGCGCAGGCCGAAGCTTGCGCCGCGCAGATGCGGTGGCGCGATGTCGGCAACGAGGGCATCGCGCGGCGCGCCGCGAATGCCCTTGCCGACGCGATCAATGAAGCGCGCGGCAATGAGCCATTCCAGCGAAAGCGCCAGTGCAAAGATCGGCCTGGTAAAAGCCGCCAGGCTGTAGCCAAATGCGGCCAGCGCCTTGCGTTTGCCGAGCCGGTCGCTCAGCGCGCCGGAGAATACCTTGGTGATGGATGCGGTGGCTTCGGCAATGCCTTCGATGATGCCGACGGCGAGCGTCGAGGTGCCGAGCACCGTCACCATATAGAGCGGCAGCAGGGCGTGGATCATCTCCGAGGAGATGTCCATCAGCATCGAGACGAAACCGAGGACCCAGACGCCGGCCGGGATACCCTGGCGGGCCGCTCCACTACCGGCGGCCCCGATCGTCACAGCGCGCTTTTCGTCTCCCGAGCCGTTCATTTCAACGGACCGCACCTCATTTGAACAGATGAATCAGGCCAATACTGATCGCCAGCAAGAACAACAGCGACAACGTGACGGCAGCGGTCACCCGGCCTCCAACATTCGCAAGCACCCGCACATCGACCCCGAGCCCGAGTGCGGCCATGGACACGACGGTCAGGAAACTGGTGATCGCGGTCAGCGGGCCGATCACGGTCGCGGGAATGATGTCGAGCGAGCGCAAGGCGGCGAACGCGAGAAAGCCGAGAATAAACCAGGGTACCAGCCGGAAGAATCCGACCGTTGCCTTGCTTCGCGCGCCACCCTGCAGGCGCGGGGCCAGCAGCGCGAGGGCGACCACGATCGGCCCCAGCATCAGGACGCGCATCAGCTTGACCAGGGTGCCGATCTGCGTGCTCACGAGCCCCGCCGGTACGGTCGCAGCCAGCACTTGCGGGACGGCGTAGACGGTGAGGCCGGCGAGAATGCCGTATTGCGTCGCCGAAAGCTCCAGAAGCGGGATCAGAAGCGGCAATCCCAGCACCATCACCACGCCGAGGATCGCCGTGAACGAGATCGAGGACGCAATCTCGTCACCATCGGCCCCGATCACCGGTGCAACGGCTGCGATCGCCGAATTGCCGCAGATGGAGTTGCCGCAGGCGATCAGGATCGAAAGCCGCGTCGAAAGGCCGAGCATCCGGCTCAGGCCGAAACTCAGGCCCAGGGTGACAATGACGGTCGCGGCGATCGCGCCGAGCAGCGCGACGCCGGAAGCTGCGATCATGGCGAAGCTGATCGAGGCACCGAGCAGCATCACTGCAAATTCGAGCAGTTGCTTGGCGCTGAACGCAATCCCGGCCTGCCAGCGCCCGGGCGGCGTCCAGAAGCTGCGCACGGCCATGCCGAGCAGGATCGCGACCACCAGCGCCTCCACATAGGGATGCGCGAACATATGTCGTTCCAGGGTTTCCAGGCCCGTCGAGATGACGGCGACAATGACGCAAAGAATGACGCCCGGAACGAGCTCTACGAGTCTGCCGGCGCTGGTCGCCGGTCTATTCGCCGGTCTATCGTCGGCTGCGGAAGAACCTTCGTCTTGCGGCACAAAACATCCTCTGAAGGGAAAGATTTTATTCCCCTGATGGCCCAACTGAATAATATAATTTCGGTCGGGCCCGATAGAGAGAAGTTCTGTCCTTGAAGGCGCATTTGCTGCGCCTGTTTGCCACTGTTATCCAGCCCGCACGCAAAGGTTGGGAACCCGCGCGGCATGCGGCGACTGCGCTCCAGCGAATCATCTGGAACGACAAGTCGATGGTAGAGGTGGCTTGGGTCTAGAGGATCCCCAACGCGCGTCCGGCGAAGGTCACGGCGCGGTCGAATCCGTCAAAAAATCCCGGCTCGAAAAAGGCCGCGCGGGCAAGCACGATGGTGACGACCAGCGACCAGAACAGGCCGGTGCCGGCCCACAGCAGATATCTGGAGACGGGCGAACGCGGCCGGGCGTCCCTTTCGGGCGCCAGGCGCTCGCCAAACGGCTCATAACCCATCTGTTCCATCGCGCGGCATCCGCTGGTTTCAGCGGTAAATGTCGTCGTTTCCGGCCGCGGGAGCAATGGAAGCGATTGGCTTTTTCAGGCCTCCGAGTGGAAGCCTATTTCCATGTCGGCCAATCCGGAACAGCTTTTGTTCTTTCTCGGCATTAGCGACCCCAGCGCAGCACGACGGGATCGAGCGAACGGGCGATGTCGATCAGGCCGGCGCGCGTGGCCGGGTGAACCTTCTGCAGGGGATGGCGGACGGCGTCCGAGCCGATCACGCCGCCCTCCATCATCAGGATCTTGCAGGCCTGCAAGCCGCATTGCCGGTTTTCGTAATTGATCAGCGGCAGCCAGCGCGCGTAGGCCGCCACGGCCTCGTCCCTCCGCCCGGCAAAATACGGATCCATGATCTGGCGGATGCCGTCAGGATAGCCGCCGCCGGTCATGGCGCCGGTGGCGCCTGCATCGAGATCCGCCATCAGCGTGATGGCCTCCTCGCCGTCCCAGGGTCCGACGATGCTGTCGCCGCCTGCTGCGATGAGATCGCGAAGCTTGGCCGCGGCCATCGGCACCTCGATCTTGAAATAGCTGACGTGCGGAATGTCCCGCGCCATCCGGGCCAGAAAATCGACCGAGAGCGGCGTTCCCGCGACCGGCGCGTCCTGGATCATGATCGGGATGTCGATGGCGTCGGAGATGGCGCTATAGAACTCGAAGATGGCCTTCTCGGAAACGCGGAAGGTGGCGCCGTGATAGGGCGGCATGATCATCACCATCGCAGCACCCGCCTGCTGGGCCTGGCGGCTGCGCGCGGCGCAGATCGACGAGCTGAAATGCGTCGTCGTCACGATGACGGGCACCCGGCCGGCCACATGCTTCAGCACCGCGTCCATCACCTGTTCGCGCTCGGCATCGGTCAGCACGAACTGTTCGGAGAAATTAGCCAGGATACAGATGCCGTGCGAGCCGGCGTCGATCATGAAGTCGATGCAGCGCCGCTGGCCTTCGAGATCGAGTTCGCCGCGCTCATCGAAGATGGTCGGCGCGACCGGAAACACGCCGCGGTAAAGTTTTGTGGTTGAAGCCATGATGAAGATTACCTGCGCTGGTTATACACGTCGATGCAGACGGCCCCGAGCAAGACGAGCCCCTTGATCACCTGCTGATAGTCGATGCCGATGCCGAGGATCGACATCCCGTTGTTCATCACGCCCATGATCATGGCGCCGACCACGGCGCCGCCGACCCGGCCAACACCACCGTAAGCCGATGCGCCGCCGATGAAGCAGGCGGCGATGACGTCGAGTTCGAAGCCGATGCCGGCCTTTGGCGTCGCCGTGTTGAGGCGCGCGGCGAAGACGAGCCCGGCCAGCGCGGCCAGAACGCCCATGTTCACGAACGTAAAGAAAGTGAGCCGTTCGGTCTTGATGCCGGACAGCTTGGCGGCCTTCGCATTGCCGCCGACGGCATAGATCTGCCGCCCGATCACGGTGCGCCGGGTCACGAAA